>PMIH01000176.1:0-1488 GCA_003158255.1 Rhodocyclaceae bacterium | reverse complement strand
GCCAAGCAAAGCTATGACCTCGTCGTTGGCAGCGGCCGCCTCTCGGCCGAAGAGTCAGTCGTGGCGGAACGCCAATTGGCAATTTGCGAAAGTTCGGACTGGTTCTGGTGGTTCGGCGATTACAACCCGAGCCAGGCCGTCACCAGTTTCGACCAGCTCTATCGGCGCAACCTGGTCGGCCTCTATCTTCTGCTCAAGTTGCAACCTCCGCCCCAACTCGACATCCCCCTCGCGCACGGCAGCAATGCCGCCGAGGGCGGCACCATGCGCCGCGCGCAGGAACATCTCTAATGACGAACCAACCCATCTCCCTGCTCTTCGGCGTCCATGCCCATCAGCCGGTCGGTAATTTCGATTTCGTGATCGAAGAAGCGCATGTCCGCTGCTACCGGATGTTCCTGCAAACGCTGGAACGCTACCCCGAGTTCCGTTTCAGCGTGCATTTTTCCGGCTGGCTGCTCGACTGGTTACTCGAACGCCACCCGGAGGACATGGAGCGGCTGGTGATGATGACCAGGCGCGGCCAGGTCGAATGGTTCGGCTCCGGCGATTGCGAGCCCGTGCTCGCCTCGATTCCCCACCGCGACCGTGTCAGCCAGATCCAGGTGCTGTCCGACAAGATCGAACGCCTATTCGGCCAGCGGCCGAAGGGCGCCTGGCTCACCGAGCGTGTCTGGGAATCGGCCGTGGTGCCTTCGCTGGCCGACTGCGACATCGAATACGTTGCCGTCGACGACTATCATTTCCTCTGCGCCGGCGAGGCGCCCGGCAGGCTCGACAGCTTCTTCACCACGGAAGAGGATGGTCGCAAGCTCGACCTCTTTCCGATCTCGGAACAGGCGCGTTATCGCCTGCCTTTTTCGCCGGCCGAAGCAGCGGTGGAGTGGCTCGAACACCTGGCGCGCGAGGGCCATCGTGCCGCCGTCTATTTCGACGACATCGAAAAATTCGGCATCTGGCCAGAGACCTATCACTGGGTCTATGAGCAAGGCTGGTTGACCCGTTTCATCGAGGGCGTGCTGGCCTCGCCGTTGATCAAGACCGAAACCTATGCCGACTTCCATGCCCGTCAGCCGACGCGCGGCATCGTCTATCTACCCACCACCTCCTACATCGAGATGAATGAGTGGACGCTGCCGGCGCCCGCGGCGCGCGCCTACCACGCGCTGATCGAACAGGAAAAGCAGGCCGGGCATTTCGAGCAGCGCAAGGCGTTCCTGCGCGGCGGCATGTGGCGCAACTTCTTCATGCGTTATCCGGAATCGAACTGGATCCACAAGCGCATGCTCGACGTATCCGCGCGCCTGGCCGCGCTGCCGGCCGCCCTGCGCACGCCGCCGATGCAGGAGCAACTGCACCGCGCCCAGGCCAACGACGCCTACTGGCACGGTCTCTTCGGCGGCCTCTACCTGCCGCACCTGCGCCGCGCGATCTGGAACAACCTGCTGGCGCTGGAAGCCGCAATGGACGGCGTATCACCACGGCTGA
>PMIH01000249.1 GCA_003158255.1 Rhodocyclaceae bacterium | reverse complement strand
AGCGTTTCCGCTTCCTCGGCAACGCCATCCTGGTGGCCAGCCAGAGTTTCTGGGAAGGCGTGGACGTGCGCGGCGAGGCGCTCTCGCTGGTGGTGATCGACAAGCTGCCGTTCGCGCCGCCCGACGACCCCGTACTCTCGGCGCGCATCGACCACATGAAGCGCCAGGGGCGCAACGCTTTCTTCGAATACCAGTTGCCGCGCGCGGTGATCAACATGAAGCAGGGCGCCGGTCGCCTCATCCGCGACGAGACTGATCGCGGCGTGCTAATGGTTTGCGACCCGCGCCTGGTCGGGAAACCCTACGGCAAGCGCATCTGGCTCAGCCTGCCGCCGATGAAGCGTACGCGCGAGATCGCCGATGTGGAAGCCTTCTTCGGCACATGAAAAGTCAGCCGTGGCGGTACGCCACCGCGAGGTCTTTTTTTGTCGGCCCGGTTATGGTACAACGATGAGCTGATCGATAGGCATATCGACATACCGGAAGGAGTAATCATGCTGGCAGTCACCGTTTCTCCTAAATTTCAAGTAGTTATTCCGCAAGCCGTGCGCGAGCAGTTGCAGATCGAGGCCGGCCAAAAGCTGCAAGTCGTGGCTTTCGACCGGCGCATCGAGTTGTTGCCGATCGAACCGGCGCGGCAGTTGCGCGGCTTCCTTGGCGGCATCGAAACCGACGTGGCGCGTGAGGACGATCGTTCGTGAATGTGGTTGATTCCTGCGGCTGGCTGGAGTATTTCGCCGACGGTCCGAATGCCGAGTTCTTCGCGCCGGCCATCGAGCAGACCGAAGCCCTGATCGTTCCGACGCTCACGCTGTTCGAGGTATTCAAGCGCATCCTGCAACAGCGCAACGAGGCGGATGCCTTGCGGGCCATCGGCCTGATGCGGCAGGGGCGCTGCATCGACCTGACCGATAGCCTGGCGCTCGGCGCGGCGAGTTTGTCCTTCGAACTGAAGCTGCCACTGGCCGACAGCATCATCCTCTACACGGCGCGCCAGTACGGCGCGATCCTGTGGAGCCAGGATGCGCATTTCGAATCCGTGACGGGCGTACGCTACGTGCAACGGGTGTCGTGATGGATTCGTCGCTTGGGGCGCATGTGGTGAGCCACCAATGCTTGTAAAGTCGTCGCAGTTTGATCGAACTGCCGTCAAGTCATCTAGCCCAACTGCGAAATTGAAGCCTCGAAAGACCAATCATTAAATTCACACGTCGGAACAGCCATGTCATCAAGTAGAGGAATTCGATCCGCTAACCGAGGGTACGTAACGAGTCTTACGCTCGGGGGGTTCCAAGTGTTCGATGAACCAACAACAATTCCGTTGGGGCGCCTGACATTCTTATTTGGACCTAACTCAGCAGGAAAGAGCGCGGTTGAGGATGGTTTAGCTTTGCTTTGTGATGCACTCCGCATACATGCAGAATTGGGAAGCAAAGAGAGTGGCAGGTGGGACTGGGATCACCAACTCCTGTGGCGGTATTGGCGAAGAATTAATGGAAGTACAGACGCGTTCGCTCCTACCCTGACGCTGGGACTTACGGCCACTCTCGAGATGGCTGTCGCAGGCTCGCTTGCTGGGTTCGCCAGCGCCTCGCTTGAGGGTCCAGGAAACGGGGGAGTTGAGGTTGGTGCCAGATTTCGTTTGTCCCTTAACGACAATGGTTCTGACCCCTACGCCATGGTCGGGAGGCAGATGTTTATCTTGGCACTGGATGGCCAAGACATCCTTCGTATTGACGATAGCCGAGAGCTGGCGATCGATTTTTCACACCCGGTTCTGTGTCACTTTAAGACGTCCAGCGACTTTGCGGCATTGGCAAATGAGTTTCCGGAGTTGATTCATTTTGACAATGGTTGGGTGGCAGTTCACTCGATGGCATCCGACTATTCGCTTAGTAATAAGGACACGCGGTTCTGGGTTGGCACCCTTGAATTGCCAGATGGGGGAATTCTTGGGGGGCATGCCGAACTTCAGCTACATGAGAAGGTAGCACCGCGCCTCGAACCTGCCTTGGGCGAATTGCTCGAGTTTGCCTATAACTTGTTGCAGATATCGCTCTGCAACATCGTCATTCGCCAGAGAGCCGCGGTTGCTTCACGCAACATTCCTTCCGTCGAGAGCCTGACATATTTTCTCAATCCCACCGATTCGATAGTTGGATTGACTGACTCCTCAGACCCGACATACCGAGAACTCGCTGAGTCCTTTTTCAGCAAGTCACTCGGCGAAAGATCTCGGCCGAATTGTGCGGGACTTGATATCGACCGGGCACGCGAGGTCATGGCGGGGTGGCAGGATTCGATCCGCCGTTTATCCTCCGACGGACCTAACCTCGTCGACAACGTTAACCGCGCGCTCAGTGACCATTTGTTCATTGAGAGGGGATATCAGGTTTCGGGAGATGTGCGCTTGTTGGTCGAGCTTGCTCGTTTTGCTAGTTTGGCCCAGGCCGCTCACAGCAGTGCTGGCGACTTCCCAGCCTTGGTCCAACTCTATCTGGTCGATACGGCAGGGCGACGGCACTCATTTGAGGATGTCGGAAGCGGACTTGGATATGTGCTTCCCGTGCTGTGTGCAGTGTGGGTTTCTGAAGAATCCATTGCCATCATCCAGCAACCGGAGTTGCATCTCCATCCTGCACTCCAGGCTGCCATCGGTGATGTGTTTATTGAGTCGGCGGCATCTAGCCACCAAATTATCGTTGAGACACATAGCGAGCACTTGTTGCTACGCATATTGCGACGTATTCGACAGACCTCGAACGGTGTTCAAGCGGATGAAGCGCTTTGCGTTCGGCCCGACGACGTTGTCGTCGTCTACTTTGATCCTCGATCTGATGGAACTACGGCAGTCAAGCGATTGAGAATTTCTGAGGATGGCGATTTCTTGGACAGATGGCCACGCGGCTTTTTCACGGAGCGCGACGAGGAACTCTTTGATGAATGAGTTCTACGCGGCCGACCCCGAGAGTTGTGACAACTCGGGAGAGCTCAGGTTCATGCTCGGGCGGTTCGGGCCCTATTCCGGACGCTACTTGGCGGACTTCCCTTCTAGTTGGCAAGAAGGCGTACTTAGGTACTGCCAAGAGCTTGGGCCAGCAGAAGCAGAGCGACTAAAGACGGCTATTCGTCGCGCACGGGAAGGTGCATCCTTGCTTCGTAACAACGCGCTGCCGTGGAGTAGTCAGTTGGATTGGATCGGCAACTATCTGGAAGTACTTCGACAACGACCTGGAACATTCTCCAATGCGATAGTAAGGCGCTCAAGACAAGTGGAAAGCCTCCTTACGATTGATGACCTTGAGCTCTCTCCAACAGCGGATGAACTTGTCGATGCCATTCCTGATGAGTACGTTCGCGTGAGCAGGACGCTTCTTAAGATTAGTCCGGAGCTCGCTTTCATTGACCCTTACGTGAGTCCATGCACGAGTGATAGGCGCGATGTACTCGTTGCTATGCTTAGGGAAGTAGCGACTGGGAAGTGTCGTCAAGTCATGGTTTGGTCGAAATATTCGTTGGTTGTAAGCGAAAAGAAGCACTCTCTGGTAGAGGTGCGGGATGCATGGAGGGACATTCTTCATGAGGCTGCTTGGCCTGCCGGAAGGCAGTTCAAGCATGTGTTGATTGATGATTCTGCATCCAAGGTAAGGATGCATGGTCGCTACCTGATCTCGATTAAAGGAGGGGTACGGTATGACCAAGGGTTCCAGCGTTTCGGAAGAGGACGGGGAAATGAGGTGTCCCCTGTTGGACGTTCGTTGCATGATGTCCTCTTTGGTATCTATTTCGAGAACAGCCACGACATGCAGATCGTCCATACAACGGAAATGTGAGTTTCATAGGACCAGAAAAGCAGCCATCTGAACTGTGCTCATGGATCGAATTGCTTCCTTGCTGGCCGACCGGCCGCACCTCTTTTCCGCCGCGCAGGTGAAAGTCAGTCGTGACGATACGCCTCGTATGGCCGCGCTGATCGCTGCCGTCGAACGCGTGGTCGCGCTGCCGGCCTACCGCGAGCATGTGCTGGCCGGCGCGCCCGACATCGCCCGCCATGTGCCGCCCAACCCCGGCGCCTTCTACGGTTACGATTTCCATCTGACGCCGTCCGGGCCGAAGCTCATCGAGATCAACACCAACGCCGGCGGCGGTTTGCTGGCCGCGCGGCGATTCGGTCGGGCCGATGTCGAGCAGGCGTTCGTGGACATGTTCCGCGCCGAATGCGCGGGGCCGCTGCGCGCATTGGCCATCGTCGACGAAGCGCCCGAGAAACAGTATCTCTATCCCGAGTTCCTGCTGTTCAAGGAACTGTTCGCGCAGCACGGCATCGAGGCTCACATTTGCGCACCCGAGGATCTGATGCTCTGCCACGGCGGGTTGTGGCATGCGGAGACGCGGCTCGATCTGGTGTACAACCGCATTACGGATTTCCCGCTGGAAACGCACGGCAACACGGCGTTGCGGCAGGCCTATCTCGACGGTTCGGTGGTCGTCACGCCGCATCCCTTTGGCCATGCGCTCTATGCGGACAAGCGCAATCTCGTCACGCTGTCCGACGACGCACTGCTGGCGAGCTGGGGCGTGGACGCGGAAACGCGCCGCGTGCTGGCCGATGTGGTGCCGCGCACGGAACTCGTCAAACCCGAGCATGCCGAAGATTTGTGGGCGCGGCGCAAGGGCCTGTTCTTCAAGCCGGCGACCGGCTATGGAGCGAAGGCGGCCTACCGTGGCGACAAGATGACCAAGCGCGTGTTCGAGGAGGTGCTGGCGGGCGGCACGGTCGCACAGGAACTGGTGCCGCCATCGGTGATCGAGACGGAGGTCGACGGCGCCTTGACGGAGCTCAAGGTCGATGTGCGCTGCTATGCCTACCGTGGCGCGGTACAGTTCATCGCGGCGCGTCTCTGGCAGGGCCAGACGACGAATTTTCGTACGCCGGGCGGCGGTTTTGCGGAGGTCGTGGTGGAATGAAGATGTTTGGGTTGGCCGGCTACTCGGGCGCAGGCAAGACGACGCTGATCGAGAACCTGATTCCGCGGTTCGTGGCGCGCGGTCTGAAGGTGTCGATGATCAAGCACACCCATCACAACTTCGACCTCGACAAGTCGGGCAAGGATTCCTTCCGCCACCGGGAGGCGGGCGCCACCGAGGTGATGCTGGTCTGCGACCAGCGCTGGGTGTTGATGCACGAGCTGCGCGGCGCGCCGGAGCCAACACTGGAGGAGCAGATCGCCAACATGTCGGATTGTGATTTGCTGCTGGTCGAAGGCTACAAGGCGACGCCGATTCCGAAGCTGGAAGTGCATCGGCGTGAGAACGGCAAGCCATTCATCTGGCCGGAGAACGAAAGCGTTGTCGTCGTGGCGACGCCAGCCGCGGATCGTCCCGCCGAATGCTCGCTGCCATGGCTTGATTTGGACGATCACGACGCCATTGCGGCATTCATTCTGGAGAAGACAGCGCTATGAGTGTGTTGAGTTTCGACGAAGCGCTGGAGCTGCTGCTGGCGCATGCGCGCAAAGTGAAGGGCGCCGACCGCGTGCCGCTGACAGAAGCGACCGGCCGCATCCTGGCCGAGCCGGTCCTGTCCACGGTCGATGTGCCGCCGCTCGACAACAGCGGCATGGANNCGCATTCCGGCGGGCAGCGTCGGCCACACGCTGGAGCCGGGCGCGGCGGCGCGGATTTTCACTGGCGCACCAGTACCGCCCGGTGCCGATGCGGTGGTGATGCAGGAGTATTGCGAACAGGTCGCTGAAGGGCAGGTCGTCGTCAACCGCGTGCCTGAACCCGGCGAGAACATCCGTAAGCTGGGCGAGGACATCAGGAACGGCGCCGAGGTGCTGGCTGCCGGGACCGTGCTGACGCCGGCAGCGATCGGCATGGCGGCGTCGGTCGGCGTGGCGCAACTGCCGGTGCTGCGTCGGCTTTCGGTCGGCGTCCTGTCGACCGGCAGCGAACTGGTGACGCCAGGCGAGCCCTTGCCGTCCGGACGGATCTACAACTCGAACCGCTATCAACTGACCAGCATCCTGAAGGGAATGGGCTGCGAGGTGACCGATTACGAACCGCTGCCAGATGACTTCGAGGCGACGAAGCGCGCGCTGCGCAAGGCGGGCGCACTGCACGACCTGGTCATAACGTCAGGCGGCGTCTCGGTCGGTGAGGAAGATCACGTCAAACCGGCCGTGGAGGCGGAGGGCGAACTGACGCTGTGGAACGTCGCCGTCAAGCCGGGCAAGCCGCTGGCCTTCGGCAAAGTGGGCGACGCGGATTTCGTGGGCTTGCCGGGCAATCCGGTTTCGGTGTTCGTCACCTTCCACATGCTGATTCGACCATTCGTTCGCAAGTGTCAGGGCGCCACCAGGCTGCTGCCTGCGGCGCGCGACATGGTGGCCGGATTCGAATGGAGCAAGCCGGGCAACCGCCGCGAGTTCCTGCGCGTGCGCGTCGGTGCCGACGGTCGGCTGGAGCGCTTTCCCAATCAGAGTTCTGGCGTCCTGACCTCCTGCCTTTGGGCTGACGGCCTGGCCGACGTGCCGATCGGGCAGAAAGTCAGCCCTGGTGATACGCTGAGCTACATTCGTTTTTCGGAGTTGCCATGAACGTGAAGGTTCTCTACTTCGCCAGTCTGCGCGAGGCGTTGGGTGCGTCGGGCGAGGAGATCCAACTCCCCGCAGGCGGCGCTACGACCGGTGCGCTGCGCGACCTTATCGCCGCACGCGGTGAGCCTTGGGCTGCACTGGCGCGAGCGAAGAACCTGCGCTGCGCCGTCAATCAGGCAATGGTCGGTTTCGACGCGGCAGTGAAGGCGGGGGATGAAGTCGCATTCTTTCCGCCGGTGACCGGAGGTTAGCGGTGACGGTTTCTGTTCAGGAAGCGGATTTCGATGTCGGTGCGGAAATCGCGGCGCTGACTGCGGGTGGCGTCGATGCGGGCGCGGTGGCGAGCTTCGTCGGTCTCGTTCGCGGCGGCACAGGGAATGACCCCCCACGCTCGCAAACCCAGCTCGCTGCCCCCCACGGGGAGGCGCATGCCCTCTTGGAGCGGTCCGGCGAGGGCATCCACGCGATGACGCTGGAACACTATCCGGCCATGAC
>PMIH01000001.1:2418-2740 GCA_003158255.1 Rhodocyclaceae bacterium | reverse complement strand
CTTCGATCCCGCAACGCATCCGAGTCTGCCGCATTCGGTGGGAGTCGACCGCGGCATGATCGGGTTGATCAACGCATTCGCCACACACGCCATGGCCGGGTCCAACGCGGTCATCATCAGCCACGAGCTACTGCATACCCTGGGTGCCACCGACAAATACGAATTCGGCAGCAACCTGCCGCGTTTTCCGGACGGCTACGCCGACCCGGAGCGCTCGCCGCGTTACCCGCAAGCATTCGCGGAAATCATGGGCGGCCGAATTCCGCTCAGCGAAAGCCGCGCCGAGATTCCGGATTCACTCGAACAAACGCTCATCGGCACC
>PMIH01000001.1:0-2358 GCA_003158255.1 Rhodocyclaceae bacterium | reverse complement strand
GCCCTACGGCGACAAACATGACGACTTCATTCGCGGTCGCGTCCTGGCCATCGGTCGGCATCTGGTGGCGCAAAACTGCCGGATGCTCGTCGTCGCCTGCAATACCGCCACCGCCCACGCAGTGGCGGAACTGCGGCATCAGCATCCAGGCATCCCGGTGGTCGGCGTCGAACCGGGCGTCAAACCCGCCGCGCAAACAACGCGAAGCGGTCATATCGCAGTTCTCGCCACGGAAGCCACCGCCCGTAGCCAACGCATCCAGCATCTCATCCGCGACCACGCCACCAACATCACCGTGCACGTCCAGGCTTGCCCAGGATGGGCAACCCGCGTCGAAACGCTGAATCTGGACGGCGTCGAATTCGCTGCCGAAATCAGCGCCAAGGTGCTACCGCTGCTCGATGCCGGCGTCGACCGCATCGTCCTCGGTTGTACGCACTACTCGTTTCTGACCCCGACCCTGCAACAAGTCATCGCCGGACGCGCAGAACTGGTAGATGTCGCCGACGCCGTCGCCCGCCAAGTGGTGCGTCTGGGCGGCGAACGCGAGAGCCATGGCCAACTGCAACTACTCGCCAGCGCACGCCCAGAACGCCTGCGCGCCGCGCTGCCCGCCCTCGGGCTCGGCTGGCTGGCCGCCCGCGCGGCGGGACCCGCAAAACACGCGATCGTCTAATCCAGCGCATGAAACTTGCTGTCGAATCCTTGCGCACCTAACCGCACAAGCACGTCACGCTGCATCGCGGGCCCGCACGGCTATACCGCCATCTCAGTCGAAGTGGCGCAAGCGCGCACTGAAAATTATTTTCCGGCAATCATCGAAGTCGCCATCGCCAGAACGCCGTAGTACTCGGCGCACCACCGCGACTGACTTTCTCGGAGTTGCCGCAGCGCGTCAATTGATCGACATGACGTGATGATTGACAGTCGGAATGGCTATGCCAATAATGCCATCCAGTGTGCTGATAGGCCCACTGTACCGCGCTCTTTGAACGAGGGTCTATGCAGCGAATCCGTTGCGCAGTTCGCGCGATCAAACATCCCGTTGCGCAGTTCGCGCGATCAAACATCTACGGAACCGAAGAAGGGAAAGACAATGCAAACCAAACTAACAGGAATTGCCGGTGCTGTATGCCTTGCCTGCGCCGCCGCGTTACCGGCGTTTGCCGAGCAGGATCCGAATCTGAATCCGGCCAGCGCTCCTGCCGCCGCTAATTCTCCAGCCGGCACGCCTGCCAGTGGACCAATTTCAATTGAACGCGGCAGCGGCGCCACACGGGGCGGAACATGGTTCTCCGCCGCCAAATTTACGGTGCCTCTGGTTTCCGGAACGCCTCCGCTAACATATGGCTCCTACCACTACTACAAGTCTCCAGGGGCCACGAGTCCAGCCGCTTACTTCGCACAGGTTGACCTCGAACCCGGGGCACTAATTGACCTGCTCACATGTGTGGTTGACGACTCGAGTACCACTAACGACTTCTTTGCACAGCTTCAGCATTACGTCACAGATTTCACTGCTGTAACCCGGTCCTCCGCCGCCGTTGGCGGCGGCAGCGTCAGTACAACCGGATCGGGCGGCGTCCAATATGTCATGTCAGCCGTTTCTCCCGCGGAAACGTTCAAGTCGTACAACCCCGGTCCTCCCGAAATGCTGCACGAGTACTTTATTCGCGCTGATGTCGCACAGGACACGCAGTTCGCCGGGTGTTGGCTCTGGTGGAGACGCCAGGTTTCGCCAGCGCCCGCGTCGTCATCCTTCTCTGACGTGCTCACGACGGACACTTTCTTTCAGAATATCCAGGCGATCTACGCAGCCGGCGTCACGACAGGCTGCGGCGGAGGTAAGTTCTGCCCAAACGACTACGTGACCAGAGGCCAAATGGCGGCCTTTCTTACCCGCGCACTTGGCCTTTCGTACTTGTATTGATATCGTCACAACTCGGGTCGCCGACCGCGCGAACAGGAACAGCCCTTCGGGGCTGTTCCTGTTTATGTCTTCGTCTACGAGCCGAACCACGACGACTGACTTTGGACGCGGGCTACTGCCAGGCGGCGATGAATTGGCGCCAGTGCGGTGCGTCGATGGCGGCGAGTTGTTCGCGCACGTAGATTTCCTCGGCCTTGCGCTCCGCTGCCGTCATGACGCCGCGCATCTGCTGGAAGCGCAGGAAAACGAGGTAGGTGTTCACGACGTCGGTTTCGCAGTAGTCGCGGATGTCGTCGATCTTGCCGTCGAGGTAGGCGCCCCAGACGGCGGAGCCGTCCATGCCCAGTTTGCCGGGCAGACCCATGAGCTTGGCGAGTTCGTCGAGCGGGGCATTGGCGCGGCCTTGGTACATGGCCAGCAGGTCCATC
>PMIH01000159.1 GCA_003158255.1 Rhodocyclaceae bacterium | reverse complement strand
GCCGGCCTCAGGAACAGCGGCTAGTGCACACCCAAGCCCGCCCGCCGCCTTGCGGTCACTGGCCCAGCGCCGCTTTTACCTGTGGCCACAACCGTCGGCTGACCGGCAAGCGCTCCGCAACACCTTTCAGGATCAGCGCCCAGCGCGGTTCGGCTTCCCCGGCCGCCTCATGTTCGCGTTCGTAGCCGCTGATGGCGGCGCGCGCCACCAGGCAGTTGCGATGTATGCGCATGAACCGGCTGCCGAATTCGCTTTCCATCTGGGCGAGCGACTCCTCAAGGAGAAATTCCCGCTCGCGCGTCCGCGCGGTGACATATTTCAGTTCCGCCTTGAAATAGAGGACATCCGCCACCGCCACCAGCAGAACCTTGCCACGCTCCATGCAGCGCAGTTGGCGACGCCCGCCGGGCTCGATCGCCTCGGCGGCTTTGGCGACCGCCGCAACAGCGGCCGGCGACCGCACCGCCTTGCTCAACGCCTCGGCCAGGCGCGCGGCCTTGACCGGCTTGAGCAGGTAATCGACCGCCGATAGTTCGAATGCCTTGACCGCATACTGATCATAGGCAGTCGCAAATATCACCGCCGGCGGCTTGGCCAAACCCGCCAGGTGGCGTGCGAGTTCGATGCCGTCCATGCGCGGCATGCGGATGTCGACCAGCGCCACATCGACCTCCATGCCATTGATGGCCTCCAGGGCTTCGACGCCGTCCCCGGCCTCGGCAACGACGACGGTCGGCATGCTGTCGGCGATATCGTCGAGCAGATTGCGCAGACGCATTCGGGCCGGCGCCTCGTCGTCGACGATCAGCACGCGCAACGCCGTGGTCATGCCGGCTCCCCGCGCCGGTAAGGCAGGTTGATGCGCACCCGATAGCGGCCAGCGGCCGTTTCCGTGGCCAGGGTCGCTTCGAGATCGAAGAACAACGTCAGCCGTTCGCGGATGTTCGCCAGCGCCATGTGGTTGCCCGCGTGATGGCTGCCGGTACCGGCAGCGTTGCACGGATTGGCGACCTCGATCACGATCTGGTCCTGGCGGCGGGACAACAGAATGCCTATCTCGCCGGGCTCGCCCAGCGGCTCGATACCGTGATAGACGGCATTTTCGAGCAGCGGCTGCAACATCAAGGGTGGCACCAGCGCATCCGGCGGACAGGATTCGACATCCCAACGTACCTGCAAGCGCTCGCCGAGCCGCAGGCGCTCCAGATCGAGATACTGGCGGGACAAGGCAATCTCCGCGGAAAGCGGTACCAGTTCCCGATTTTCCTGCATCAGCGTACGAAATAGCGCGGCCAGTTCCTCCAGCGCCGTTTCCGCCCGGCGCGGATCGGCACGAATGACGCCGAGAACCGCGTTCAGGCTGTTGAAGAGAAAGTGCGGCCGGATCCGCGCAGTCAGCGCCATCAGGCGCGCCTCGGCGACCGCCGGCGCATGAGCGCGCGCCGCCAGATCGAACCACACCAGCAAGACGACGACGACCAGTGCAGTCCAGAACCAGATCCAGGCGTACGATGGGCTTTCGCTCTCCAGCGGAGCCACCAGCGCTGAAAAAAACGTCGCCAACGCCAGCGCCACCAGCATTGCGACAACGGCTTGTGCCAACGGTGACAGACGCTGAAGCCAGCGGCGGCCGGCGCAAAGGACGACCAGACTGCCGAGCGCCACCAGCTCGACATGCGGCGCCATCTCGGCAAATGCGCCGGGCAGCGCGGCCAGATGGCGGCTGGCGAACAGCGCAGCCAGCAACGCCATGCCGTTGACCGCGAGCAGCACACGCAGCCAAGTGCCCAGGTTGCAGAAGTCCGGCAACCGAAGCGCGCGGAAATTTTCCCGTATACTCGCCATGTTACGGAACAGTCCTCATTTCATCCTTCATTATGTCAGACAATACTTGGTCCGGCCGTTTCTCTGAGCCCGTTTCCGATCTCGTCAAACGCTACACCGCCTCGGTCTTCTTCGATCGCCGCATGGCCGTGCAGGATATCCGCGGCTCGCTGGCGCACGCGAAGATGCTGGCGCGGCAGGGCATCATCGCCGCGCAGGACCTCGCCGACATCGAGCGCGGCATGGCGCAGATCGCCGGCGAAATCGAGCGTGACGAGTTCCAGTGGAGCCTCGACGCCGAAGATGTCCATCTCAACATCGAGAAGCGCCTGACGGCGCTGGTCGGCGATGCCGGCAAGCGCCTGCATACCGGACGCTCGCGCAACGACCAGGTCGCCACCGACATCCGCCTCTGGCTGCGCGACAGCATCGACGCCATCGACGACCTGTTGCGCAACTTCCAGGTTGCCCTGCTCGACATGGCCGAAGCGCACGCCGAAACGCCGCTGCCGGGCTTCACGCACTTGCAGGTCGCCCAGCCGGTCACTTTCGGCCACCATCTGCTCGCCTACGTCGAGATGCTGGCGCGCGATCGCACGCGCTTCGCCGATTGCCGCCGACGCATGAATCGCCTGCCGCTCGGCGCGGCCGCGCTGGCCGGCACCACGTTCCCGATCGACCGCGAATTCGTCGCGCGTGAACTCGGTTTCGACGGCGTCTGCGAGAACTCGCTCGACGCTGTGTCCGATCGCGACTTCGCCATTGAATTCTGCGCTGCCGCCTCGCTGATCATGACCCACATCTCGCGCTTCTCCGAGGAACTGATCCTGTGGATGAGCCCGCGCGTCGGCTTCATCGATCTGGCCGACCGCTTCTGCACCGGCTCGTCGATCATGCCGCAGAAGAAGAA
>PMIH01000234.1:2362-8707 GCA_003158255.1 Rhodocyclaceae bacterium | reverse complement strand
ACCTATGGCGGCGCGGGGGCCAACTGGGGCGAGGCCAATTTCATACAGGACGGCTCGCACTTCTACGGCACGCTGGGTTCCTATTACGTCGATGGTTCGATCAATGGCGACCACATCTACCTGGCGCTCAGTTCCGGCAAGAAGGTGTATTACACCGCCCGCCTGAACAAGAGCCCGGATGGCGGCTATGCCGGCAAGGTGGTGGAGGGGGCCATCATCGATCAGTCGAGCCGCTCCGATAACGGCTATTCGCTGATGACCCTGCGCCGGTTCGGCAACTGAAGCAAGCCTTGTTGCCTGCGGAGTTGAGTGGCCGCCGCCCGGCGCCGGAAAGGGATCGTCATGACAAGAAAACTGCTCGTTGGTCTCGCCTGTTTGTCGATGGCGAATGCGCATGGCGCTGGCAACGCCGTCGCGCCCGTCACGGCGGTGGTGCTGTTTCCGGGGGGTGCCACCGTGACGCGCAGCGCGCCGGTTACGCCGACGATGACGCGCATCGAGATCGCCGGCCTCCCCACCGGCTTCGACATTCAAACCCTGCGCGCCGATGCGGACGCCGGCATACGCATCGGCCAGATCGTCGTCCAGGACGCAGGCGACACCGAGGCCGTCAATCCGGCCGAAGCGGCGCTCAACGAAAAGATCCAGGCGCTTCGTGACCAGGATGCGGCGCTCGATGCGGAATCCGGGGCGGCCGATATCGTGCGTGCCTACCTTGAGCGTTTCGGCGGTGCCGACACCGCTACAAACGAGCACACGCATACCGCCATCGATGCCAAGACCCTGGCCGGCTTGATCGATACCATCGGTCGGGGCGCCGGCGACGCGCTGGCGCGCATGCAGCGCATTGCCGTGCAGAAGCGTGAGAACGGCAAGAAGATCGAGGCCTTGCAGCGCGACCTGGCGCGCGTGCGCACCGGCGCCACCGACCGGCGCACGTTGACGGTGAATTTCGTTGCGGAGCGGACCGGCACCCTGCGAATTTCCTATCAGGTGCCGCAGGCCGGCTGGAAGCCCGCTTACCGCGCCACGCTCGATGGCGAAAATTCCAGAGTCAGCCTGGAACGGCTGGCCACGGTGTCGCAGAAGACCGGGGAAGACTGGGGCAATGTGTCGCTGCGGCTTTCCACCAATCAGCCGCGGCTGTCACCCCAGGCACCGGAGCCGCAGCCCTGGCTGCTCAGCTATGTGCCGCCGCGTCCCGCCTCGGCGGAGCCGCGTGCGTACATGGCGGCCGCCGCGCCTGCGGCAGCGCCCATGCAGGCATTGAAGGCGGCCGGCGACAGCTATCGGCCGCCCACTTTCGAGACCCAAAGCACCTATGCCACCGAATTCGAAGTGCCGTCGCGCGTCAGTCTGGCGACCGACGGTCGCGAGATGACGGTGCCGCTGGCTACCCAGCTGCTGCCGGTCAAGCAGCGCCTGCGCGTGGTACCACGGCTGGACAAGGCCGCCATCGTTACGGCAGAGGCAGACCGACCGGAAGGCGTCTGGCCGTCCGGCAACATGCAGCTATTCCGCGATGGTCAGTATGTGGGCGCCACCGAGTGGAATCCGCAGAGCGCCGATCGATTCGTCCTCTCGTTCGGCCGTGATGACCTGGTCCGCGTTTCTCTTGATCCGGTGAAGGGCCAGTCCGGCAGCGCCGGCATCTTCGAGCGGCGTTCCGAGCGACGCATCACCGACCAGTTCACCCTGACCAGCGCCCACAAGCGCCCCGTCGATGTGCTGCTGCTCGAATCCTCGCCGGTCAGCAGTTCGGACGAGATCAAGGTCAAGGCCAGCTTCGAGCCGAAGCCCACCACGGAAGCCTGGGAAAAGCGGCAAGGCGTCGTTGCCTGGGAAACCACGCTGGCGCCCAAGGCGAGCGCCACGTTCACCGTTGACTACGTCATCGACTACCCGCGCGAGGGCTGGGTGTCCGGGATGCACTAACCGACTGGTGTCGGCTGTCGTAACGGAAGCCAAACGCGGAACGCCGATCCCTGGCCAAGTGTGCTGGCGACGTCGAACCGCCCGTGATGGCGCTGAACAATGCCGTAAGCGAGCGAAAGCCCGAGGCCCACACCCTGTCCCACCGGCTTGGTGGTGAAGAACGGATCGAAGATTCGGTTCAGTGAATTGGCCGCGATGCCGCAACCCGTATCCTTGATTTCCACCCACACGCTGCCATCGTCTCTGCCGGTACCGATGGTAATGGTGCCTCGGCCGCCAATTGCGGTAGCAGCATTCAGCAGCAAGTTCATGAAGACCTGGTTGATTTCAGAGGGCAGGCACTCGACCTCAGGCAAACTACCGTAAGCCTTGACCAGTTCTGCGTTTGCCAACCTTCCGTGAATCAGGTTCAGCGTCGAATCCAGTCCGCGGTGCAGGTCGGCCAACTGCCACTCCTGAGTACCGGAACTGGCGAAATCGCGCAGGTCGGAAACGATCTTTTTGACTCGTGCCAGACCATTCTTGGATTCCTCCACGAGCGCCGGGACATCGGTCTTGAGGAACTCCAGATCGACGGCGGAGCGCAAGCCAGCCATTCTTTCTTGTTCCTCGGGCGACAACGCCGATGCATGGGTTTCGCACGCCTCGACAAGATCAAGCAGCTTGTGCATGTACCCATCCAAACTGCCAATGTTGGCGTTGACGAAGCCAACCGGGTTATTGATCTCATGCGCCACCCCCGCCGCCAACTGGCCAATGGCAGCCATGCGTTCGGACTCCAGCAACTGGCTGTGGGCATCGGCCAAATCACGGTTGGCGTGTCGCAAACCCTCATTGGCGCGAGTCACCTCTTCGGTGCGCTGAGTCACCAGTTGTTCGAGATGGTCGCGATATTGAGTCACTTCCGCTTCTGCCCGATCGCGCCGCGTAGCCGCTTCTTCGAGCCGGGCCGACATGTCGTTGAACGCCCGCGCCGTCTCTGCCAGTTCGTCGTTGCCGCGGACATCCAGCCGGAAGCCGAATTCGCCCGCCGCAATATGACGCGAAGCCCGCCGCAAGTGCGAAAGTCCCCGTGTCAAATACGAGCCCAGGGCAAAGGAAAACAATGCCACCAAACCCATCTCGATCACGGCGATCAGCGCCGCCTGACGCTGCGCAGCCGCCAGCAATTGGTGCAGCGTTGCCGTGGCGAGTCCGATCTCCACCCGGCCATAGGATTGGCCGGCAACCGCGATTTCCTCGAAGGCGTCGAACGTGCCGTCGTCGGCATCGCCGAAACCGACATCGGCGTGAAATTCCCTGCGCAGGAAGTCCGGTTTGCCCCCTTCCGCCAAGACGATGCCCTTGCTGCCCCGCACCCGCGCGTATTCGATGCCGGGATTGGACAGTACCTCCTGGACGGCGCTTTCAAGCGAAGCCAGGTCGCTTGCCAGCACGGCATTCTTGGTCGTCGTCGCAAACAGTCGTGCCGCGGTATGAGCGCGTTCGGACAGTCCGTCTTCGTTGGAGCGCCGCAGGTAATCGAGCGAACTGATAATCAGAATCGTCAGCAGCACTGCCTGAATAAGGGCAACACCCAGAATAATCTTGAGCCGGAACGACATGTCGACGCTATTTCGAAAGGTTGTCCGGCAGCTTCATCCCGAGCGCGCGCCACGGATCGTAATCGGAATCTCGCGCTACGCCGATGCCGTTCAACGTGAGTGCTTTCAGCGCCGCCTGGCCCGCCGGGTCGGCATCGGCCGCCAGCATTGCCGCTTGCAGGCGTGCAACTGCGTCGGCTGGCAGGCCGGGGCGCGCGATAAAGGGATGCGGCGGATACTCAGGCGCGCTCCACAACACCCGCAACTGATCGCGCACCGCCGGTTGCAGTCGGTCGAACGTCTTCATGGCGCCGCCAGCGGCGGCATAAAGCCCTCTGGCCACGGTTAGGAAGGCCGAGTCGTGGGAGCCGACATAGTGAGGCGTAAAGGGGATGTGCAATTTGTCGAGATGCGCGCGCGGGATGATGCTGGCCGCCGCTGCCGCCTCGGCGGGAAAGGCGAGGTCGGTACCGGCCAGATCGGCCAGGCTGCGGTAAGGGCTGTCGTTGCGCACCACCAGAATGCCAACCAGAGTGCGATCCCTTTCTTTTGCAAACGCCTCGTAGCCGTGGGCGTGGTGGAGGGACGCGTAAGTCAGCGGATTCGAATAGGCGAAGTCGTACTCTTCAGCCATCAGCCGCTGCTCGAACGTGGCAATATCCTTGGCCGTTTCCAGGCGGAGCGTCATGCCGGTCTTTTCGCTCAGATAGGCCAGGATCGGAGTCCACAGGCGGGCCACCTCACTCGCCGATTGTTGCGGTACGACGCCGAAAGAATACGTCCGGGCTACCGGTTCGCCCCTGGCCCCGGGCAGCCAGGACAAGGCTATCGCCAACGCCAACACGGCCTTGATCGCGTACCGCCGACTCTGCCACATCGCCCCGCCTCCTCGATATCGATCATCGTCCGTCGTCAAGACAAAAGGATACATGAAGAGTTTGTTCCGCCCACCAGAATTGCGCTTTGAGATATCTCATCTCAGGCGCAGGCAGCAGCCCGGCGAAAGTCAGTCGCGGCGGTACGCCGAACTGGCGCTGTCGGGAATCGGAGACGTCACCCGGGCAGGCGAAATGCATTCATCATTGCGCCGGTGGATGCCCAACGCACCACCTTGTCATATTTGCAGAAGGAGACTGACCGATGAAGAAACGATTCGCTGGAATATCCGCCGCTCTGGTGCTGTTCGCCAGCCATGCGCTGGCCGCCGAGTTTGGCACTGCCGACGAAGCCAAGACAATGCTCGCAAAGGCAGCTGCGGCCATCCAGTCCGACAAGGCCGTGGCTCTTGCCCAGTTCAGCAAGGGTGAAGCGGGTTTCCGCGACCGCGACCTCTATCCGTTTTGCGGCGGACCAGATGGCATNNCAAGTTGCCAAGGAAGGGCAAATTTCGGAAGTGGCCTACGCCTGGCCGCGGCCGGGCTCCACTGATCCGGTTGCCAAGGTGAGCTTTGTAACCAAGATCGGCGATCAGGTCTGCGCCGTCGGCTATTACAAATAGCGACAGTTCTGGCGGGGGCGCCCAGCTCCCGTCGATCGCATCACGATTCCTCCCAGCTTCGTACCTCCTGTAGATCAGGGTTTGAGCCCGCTGCATGTCGCTATGTGGTGACAGGCGCCGTGCCCGTGACAGGGCCGTAAGATGCCTCACCTATGCGAACCGGCGGAACGAACATGAGAAGCTTGATTACTGGTGCCATGGCGCTGGTGGTGATGTCGTTGGCCTCCTGCGGCGGTGGCGGCGGTGGTGATTCCGGTTCCGCCACGGCGGGTACGTCGAGTACGTCGTCGGGGTCCTCTTCAGGATCCACGTCGTCAGGGTCCACGACGTCAGGATCCACATCAGGATCTACGTCGGGATCTACGTCGGGATCGATAACGTCGCTGCACTACGCCACGATGGTCACGGCCGATCTTGGCGCAGGCGCCAACCTGAACGGAGCAATCCCGTTCCCGGCCGACAACGCGTGGAACACCGACATCTCCGATGCGACGGTCGATCCGAATTCCGGCGCCCTCATCGCCAGCATTGGCACCGGCGGCGGGCTGTTTCCGGATTTCGGCTCGGGTACCTACAACGGGGCGTCGATCGGCATTCCCTATGTCGTGGTGGCGGGCACGCAAGCGAAGGTGGCGATTCACTACACCGCTTATGGCGACGAGAGCGATCCGGGTCCGTACCCGGTGCCGCCGACAGCGCCGGTAGAAGGCGCGCTGGCTGATGGTAGTGGCGGCGGTGATCGCCATGTGCTGGTGATCGACCGCGACAACAATCGGTTGTATGAACTCGGCGAGGCCTACAAGCAGACCGACAACAGCTGGAACGCCACGGTCGGGGCCATATTCCATCTCGACTCGAACACCGTGCGTCCTGGCGGCCAGCCTGGCTGGACCAGCGCCGACGCCGCGGGCCTGCCGATTTTCCCTGGTCTGGTGCGCTACGAAGAGGCGGCATCGGGGACGATTGCCCACGCCTTGCGCTTCACGGTCAGCCAGTCGCGTCAGGCCTACGTGCCGCCGGCCACGCACTGGGCTTCGTCGAACACCTCGACGTCGTTGCCGCCGATGGGCATGCGCGTGCGCCTGAAAGCGAGTTACGTGATTCCGTCGACGTTCAGCACCGAGACGAAGGCGATCTTGCAGGCGCTGAAAACCTACGGCATGTTCATGGCCGACAACGGCAGCAACTGGTTTATGAGTGGAGCACCGGACTCGCGCTGGAACAACGACACGCTCAAGAGCGAACTAGGCAGCGTCAAGGGTTCCAACTTCGAGGTCGTGCGAATGGACGGGCTGGTGACACCGTGATCACCTCCCGTCCACCTGCCGC
>PMIH01000234.1:0-2309 GCA_003158255.1 Rhodocyclaceae bacterium | reverse complement strand
TTGATCAGCACCAGGATGGCCGCGAAAACTTTGTTGGCCTCGAAGGACGCGATCATGATGAAGATCGAGAAGATGAAATAGCCGAAGCAGGCAAAGGCAAGCTGCCTCGGATCGGCTTTGGTCGGATCGACGGCGCCCAGCCAGCCCTGTCCGATCGCCCAGTGCATCGATACGGCCATCCAGAACAGACCATAGGCGCCGAGCACCGTGGCACCGAAATAGTTGTTCTTCTTGAAGTCGACGGTCGCTGCCCAGATCTGGGCAGCCGAGCCGAGAAACATGGCCCAAGGAATGATGTAGGCCGAACCGGTGGTCAGGCCGAGTTTTTGCGATGCAGCGACGAAGGTGACCATGGCCAGACCGAATACTCCGAGGGCCGTCGGATCGGCCATGACGAGCTTCGTTTCAGTGACGATGGTCTGCTGAGCGGAAAGGGACATGCTGTTCTCCCAAGCGATTGATTGATAATCGGTTCCTGCTCTCTCGGTGGGTAACCAAAGCATGCGCCCCGGTATCGAACTCCCGCAGGGATGCCTGATTTCGGCATTCGTTTTGCAGATGGCGGGATAAGCTCGGCTGCGGATATTACACGTGTCGTCACCCGCATGGCGGGAATTTTGCTGCACTGCACTTGGTCAGGCGATGCCGGCGCCCAGCCGTCGGCGATAGTCGCTCGGTGCCATGCCGGCCCAGTCGGTAAACGCTCGGTAGAAGGTCGATGTATCCGCGTAGCCAAGGTCGGCCGCGATGCGCGCGATCGAGTCGTTGCTCTTTGCGAGTTGCGCCAGCGCCAGGTCGCGCCGCAATGCATCCTTGATGCTGCGAAAGCTCGCGCCCTCTTCCGCCAGCCGTCGATGCAGCGTGCGTGGCGACAGGTGCAGCGTTGCCGCTGCCCGATCGAGTTCGATGTTCGCCGGCAGCGCGTCGCGCAGCAGATCGCGCACGCGCAGGACCATTTCGCGGTCGCGGCGATAGAGCATGGTGATCTTGCCTGGCGCACCTTGCAGGAAGGCGTTCACAGCAGCCTCGTCGCGCCGGATCGGTAGATCGAGCAGCGTGGCCTCGAACTGAGCGGCGAGCACCGGTGCGCCGAACTCCGCGTGTTCCGTGTAGATCAACGCGTAGTCGTCGGCATGCGGCGGGCGCGGATAGGGGAAAGTGACCTGATCCAGGGCCAGGCCGCGGCCGACCTGCCAGCAGGCCAGACCGTGGATCAGACGCAACAGCCATTCGAAAGCGAAGACCCGGGCCGGATCGTCCGCGCTTGCCGCGAGCGCGCGCGTTTCCGCAATACTCAGGACGGCCATGTCCGGCCGTCGTTGCACTGTCACGGCCACGTCCGGCAACAGGACGCGCAGGAAACGGCCGGTTCGTTCCAGGGCTTCACCCAGGGTAGGTGCGGAAGCGACGGCACGGCATAAGAACTCGAAGCTGCCGACGCGCATGGGCACCGAGAACAGGCCGAAGGCTTCGTCGTCGAGGGCGCGATTGACCAGGTTGTAGAGCGTGGCGTACCGGTCCACAGATATGCGCGTGGCTGGGTTAGCCAGGGTTCCGATTTCAATGCCGGCAGTTTCGAGTAGCGGCGTCGGGTCGCGGCCAGCGCGGACGAGGCCGGCAAGCATGCCGGTGACGAACCCGGCCGCGACCGTGGCCCGTACCGGGCCTGGCATAGCGGTGGCGGATTTTGCTAACTGTCGTCCCATGTCTCAACTCAGAGCCGATGAAAAGGGGCTTTGCCGCAATTGTCGCGTATGGCGGATTTTGCACTATTTCAGGCGGCCGTGGCAATGGCATCGAGGGTCAGGAAATCCTATGATCGAAATCTGCCGCCACATCCTTACGACCGGAGCGTTGCATGACCGATCTGTCCGTCGCCGCGAAGTTGTCGCCCTACAAACCGAAGCACAAGGTGCGCTTCGTCACGGCAGCATCGCTGTTCGATGGCCACGATGCCTCGATCAACATCATGCGCCGGATTCTTCAGGGCACCGGCGCCGAAGTCATCCACCTCGGCCATAACCGTTCGGTGGAGGAGATCGTCAACGCCGCCCTGCAGGAAGATGCGCAGGGCATTGCCGTCTCCTCGTACCAGGGCGGCCATGTCGAGTTCTTCAAGTACATGGTGGACCTGCTGCGCGAGCGCGGCGGCGAAAACATCCAGGTCTTCGGCGGTGGCGGCGGCGTCATCGTCCCGCACGAGATCGAGGAACTGCACGCCTACGGCATCGCCCATCTCTACTCGGTCGGTGACGGCCAGAAGATGGGCCTGCAGGGCATGATCAACGACATGGTGGCACGCGCCGACA
>PMIH01000232.1 GCA_003158255.1 Rhodocyclaceae bacterium | reverse complement strand
TTCGATTCCGGTTCCGGGCACCAAGCACCGCATGAGATTCCTGGCAGCGGCTTCGCCACTGTGCTGGACTACCTGGCCGACTTGTTCGGCACTTCGGAGTCCACCCACTGCACCGGTTGTAGACCGCGCACGGCATTGCTGATGTAGAGCGCCTCGGCGCGCTTCAGGTCGTCCGGATAGAGGGTGCGTTCGACGATGGGCATCGGCTGGTCGCGCAGAAGCTGGCGGCGCATGACGCCATTGAGCAGCCCGGCAGACTCCGGCGGGGTGTGCAACACGCCGTCGATACTCAGGTAGATGTTGCTGCGCGCGCCCTCGCACAGCTCGCCGCGTTCGTTGCAGAAAATGGCATCGAAAACTTCAGGTAGCGCCGCCAGCCGCTTCAGTTCGGCTTCATATTCATGCCGCACCGTGGTCTTGTGATAGCGGAACAGGTCTCTGGAGTCGATCCGTTGCAGCGCCATCACGGTGCTTACCGGGCCGTTCGCGGCGGCGATGGGCGTCGAGTGGATGCCGATGTCGCCGTTCTTCTCCAGCAGCAGGCGGGTCCGCTGTGGTCCCTTGGCGCCGAGCGCACAGGCGTGGGCAAGGAGGGCAGTGCGCACGCGATCCGCGTCGCAGCGGAAGGCAAAATAGCGGGCCGAAGCCGTCAAGCGCTCCAGATGCGTCTCCAGCAGTGGGTAAGGTTGCCGGCTGGCCGGATCGAGCCGCAGGGTTTCTATCAGCTGGAATTCGGCTGCAAGATCCGTGAGGAAGCGAGCCTTCCATTGGCACTCCAGAAGTTCGCTTGCCGGGTCGGAGTCGGCAACGATGCCGCTGCCGATACCCATGGTGCCCGTGCCATCCGGCTGCAAGGTCAAGGTGCGGATGGGTACGTTGAAGCTGAAGTCGCCGCTCGGCCGAAGACAGCCGATGGCACCGGTATAGACGCCGCGGGGGCCAGGCTCCAGCTCGGCCGCGATCTGCATGGCGCGGATCTTCGGCGCGCCGGTCACCGAGCCGCAGGGAAAGAGGGCGCGGAAGATCGTGGCGAGAGAAGCGCCGGGCGCCTCCGCACTGACCGTCGACGTCATCTGCCAGACGGTCGGATAGGGTTCGATCTCGAACAGGCGATCGACACGAACGCTGCCGAGCGTGGCGATGCGGCCGAGATCGTTGCGGATCAGATCGACGATCATCAGGTTTTCGGCACGGTTCTTTTCCGATGCAGCCAGCTCGTCGTGGTGCGCAGCGTCCTTTCGGACATCGGCGCCGCGCGGTGCGGTGCCCTTCATCGGTTGCGTCGTCAGCCTGTCGCCACGGCGTTCCATGAATAGCTCGGGCGACAGCGATAGCAGTGTGCGCCCGGGCAGTTGCAGGTAAGCGCCATGGCGCACCGGCTGGGCTTGCCGCAGCTTGGCGTAGAGAACCAATGGATCGCCGTAATGGCGAAAATGCAGCGGAAAGGTGAAGTCCACCTGATAGCAATCGCCCGCGACGATGTAGTCGAGGATGCGCCGAACAGCGGTCAGATAGCCGGCCTCGGCGAGCGCCGACTGTAGATCGGCAATCCCGGCGATGCGCCGTGACGGCGGCAAGCTGGCCTGATGTGCCGCGAGGAAAGCCGTGACCTCATTTCCGTCAAGGTGTTGCACCCGGCGGAACACGTAGCCGAAAAGCAAAGGCTGGCGGCTGGAGTCGGGGCGACAAAAGGAAGTGGGTTCCAGCCAATAGCCAAGTTCGTAGTCGGCGACGACGGCCACGTGGCGGCCGGCAGCAGCAGCGGCCTCCATCCTCGCCAGCCCGGCTTCGATTTCGCTGGGGTCGCCGCAGACGATGGTGTCCTCGAGCTCGGAAAGCAGCGTCGAATGTGCCTGTTCCGGCGCGCTGAGGCTATCGTCGAAGAAAGCGAAGGGCGCGGCTGGCAACACTTTCAGCGTCGAAGCCAGTCCCGGCAGGCACGGCCGGCGACAAAGCCGCTGGCGAAGCAGGCGGTGAGCAGGTAGCCGCCGGTCGGTGCTTCCCAGTCCAGCATCTCGCCGGCGCAGAACACGCCCGGGTGATCACGCAGCATGAGCTTGCCATCGAGCGCGGCGAAGTCGACACCGCCCGCGCTGCTGATCGCCTCGTCGAGCGGGCGGGGCGCAATCAGCCGCAACGGCACCGCCTTGATCGCCGCCGCGAGTTGCATTGGATCGGCCATCTGTTCGGCGGTCAGGCATTCGCGCAGCAGGCCGGTCTTCACGCCCTTCAGGCCGAGCCGGCTTTGCAGGTGGCTGGAAAGGGAACGCGAACCGCGCGGATGGCTGACTTCGGCCAGCACGCGCGCCGGCGTCCAGTCCGGCATCAGGTCGAGTTCGACGGTCGCGCTGCCGTCGGTTTCGATGCGGTCGCGCAGTGCCGCCGAAAACGCGTAGATCAGGCTGCCTTCGACGCCATCGGCGCTGACCATGAATTCGCCGCGCCGCGTTTGGCCGGCGAAACTCAGGCTTAACGATTTCAGCGGTTGGCCGGCGAAGCGTTCGCGGAAATGCGCGCTCCAGCCGACGTCGAATCCGCAATTGGCCGGGCGCAGCGGTACCACGGGTACGCCGCGCGCCGCGAGCACCGGTACCCAGGCGCCGTCGGAGCCGAGCCTCGCCCAACTGCCGCCGCCCAGTGCCAATACGACGGCGTCAAAAGTCAGTCGTCGTGGTACGCCGAGCGTGATGAAATTCAGCGAGCCATCCTCGTTCCACCCCAGCCAGCGATGGCGCACATGGATGCGCACGCCCGCAGCGCGCAGCCGATGCAGCCAGGCGCGCAATAAGGGCGCGGCTTTCTTCTCAGTGGGGAAAACGCGCCCGGACGAGCCGACGAACGTCTCGACGCCGAGCCCTAGCGCCCATGCGCGCAACGCTTCGGGACCGAAGGCGGCAAGCAGCGATTTGATCTCCGATCGCCGCGTGCCGTAGCGCGACAGGAAAGTTTCCAGCGGCTCCGAGTGCGTGAGATTGAGGCCGCCCTTGCCGGCCA
>PMIH01000238.1:278-5292 GCA_003158255.1 Rhodocyclaceae bacterium | reverse complement strand
ACAACCTCTCCCTGGCCGGCACCCTGATCGATCGCTCGATCAAATTCACTGACAAGGGTTCGAGCGCCAATGCGACCGCGCTGGGTCAAATTGCGCCCCTGCCGTCGAGCGACAACGGCGGCGATGCCGGCACCTTGTCGCTGGTTCCCGTAGGCTACTGGGCGCATGCCCTGAACAATCAATTGTGGCTAGGCCTCGGTATCTCGCCAACATTCGGCAACAAGACGGAATACGACTTCAATTTCGTCGGTCGCAATGCCGGCTACTACGCCGACATGCAGCAGATCAATATCAATCCGTCGCTCGCCTATAAGCTCAACGAACAGATCTCGCTCGGCTTTGGCATCGACATCGCGCACAACATGACGCATTTCAAGCAGGGCTACCCAATTACGGCCGCGCCCAACGTCAATGCCTGCGCACCGCTGCCGACCTGCGCTGCCCTCAACTCGGCCAACAACTATGCCGACATCAAGGGCGACGCCTGGGGGTATGGCTTCAACCTAGGCGCCATGTATGCGCTTTCCCCGGCCACGCGACTGGCACTGACCTACCGCTCGCAAATCAAGTTCGACCTCGAAGGGAAATATGACGCCAATTCGCCCGTCGCTGGCGGCGCCGTATTTGGTGACCATGACATCAAGGCAACGCTGAAAACGCCGGACAGCGCTTCGCTGGCGCTTTCGCAGAAACTGAGCGACCAGCTTGAGTTACTGGCGGACGCCACCTGGACCGGTTGGAGCATCGTTGACACCATCAAGGTAACCGACAAGAACACCGGCGCAACCATTACCTCGCTGAGCTACAACTTCAAGGACACTTGGCGTTACGGTATCGGTGCCAACTATCAGTACAACGACCAGTGGAAGCTGCGTGCCGGCCTCGCCTATGACCAGGCGCCGGTGAAGAGCGCGGAAGATCGCACCATGACGCTGCCTGACTCGGATCGCACCTGGCTTTCGTTCGGCGCACGTTACACGCTATCGAAGGCGAGTTCGATCGACATGGGCTACACGCACCTGTTCTTCAAGAATGCTTCGACCGCCCGAGCGGTTACGACGAGTCTGGGAACTGTGGAAACGATCCGCGGCGACATCAAGACCAGCGCCGACTTATTCTCGCTACAGTACAACCAGAAGTTCTGATCGTTACGCAGCAATGAAAANNAATACGGGTGGCCTTTTCATTTGTTTGGTGGAGAGGATGAGGATCGAACTCACGACCTCCGCATTGCGAACGCGGCGCTCTCCCAGCTGAGCTACCCCCCCAACGTCGAGGGCGGATTATAGCTGAACAGTTACAAACGACAAGGGCGCCGAAGCGCCCTTGAATCCGGGGTCGAGCAGCTTAAACCGAGAACGACGAGCCGCAGCCGCAGGTGCTGGTGGCGTTCGGGTTCTTGATCACGAACTGGGAGCCTTCCAGCCCTTCGGTGTAATCGATTTCGGCGCCAACCAGATACTGGTAGCTCATCGGATCGATCAGCAGGGTGACGCCGCTCTTCTCCATGACGGCGTCGTCGGCGTTGGCCGTTTCGTCGAAGGTGAAGCCGTACTGGAAGCCGGAACAACCGCCACCGGTGACGAANNTTGCCTTCTTCCTGAATCAGTTCACGCACCTTGTTGGCAGCGCTGTCGGTAAACAGCAGCGGCATCGGCATGTCGTTGGCGCTCATTTTGAGTTCTCCTGTATTCCTGTTGGGGGGGTTACCAGCTGCTCATTATCGGTATCCTGCGCTGCGGGGTCAATTGCCGCCTGAAGCAAGCTTGAGTTCGTGCGCTTTTCCCGGTTGACCGGTATGCACCATGCGGCCTTCGACGACAGCACCCAGATGCATCTCGATGCTGTTGTACTGGATGTCGCCGGTTACGCGGGCCTTGGCCTGGAGTTCGAGGAAGCCGCTGGACTCGACCGGCCCGTGCACCGTGCCGTTGATGACCAGGTGCGACACCGAAACATCACCCTCGATACGGGCATGTTCGCTGATCACCAAGGTGGCTGATTGGTCGCCCGTTGCGTGAACGTTGCCCTTGATTTCGCCATCGATGCGCAGGCCTCCAGAAAATGCAACGTCGCCGGTAATGCGGGTGCCGGCGCCGATCAGGGTGTCAATGCGGTTCTGCGGCTTACTGTCCTTCTTGAACATGATGAAGTGCTCCTACAGGGAAACGCTCTGCGACGCCATGACGGCACCGTCCTGCATAAGCCGCACCTCGACACGCTTTACCGTGGCGTCCACCGGGACATGGAAACTTCCTTCCAGACTACGGAAGGCACGGAAGGAAACGGCAAACTTGCCTGCGTCGGAGTCATCCGGATGCGGCAGGACGATGATAGCACTATGGCCCGTGGCCGCGACTACTGTAACCTGGAACTGCAATACCCCTCTGAACTCCTGCTTCGCCTCGGCACCCCGTTGCGATGCCAGCACGCGATAGCGATACTTGCCAGGCGTGGCGTCGGGCTCAACGCGCAGCCGGCCAAGACTTACNNCTGTTTTCGTCTTCGAGCAGCCGAACCTGCGCCGTCAGGCGCTGCACGGTAGCGTGATCGATCTGTTGCTGGCTCTCGCCAGCGTTGGCGAGGCCGCGCAGGCGCGCAACCTCGGCATCCTGATGAACTACCTTGTCGCGAAGAATGCTGATCTCGCTGTCGGTCTCCGCGCGCTCGAAACCGGCATAACGACGGCCGGCATCATAGACCCAACCTGCCAGCGCCAAGCCGAGGCCGAGCACGACGACCGCTGCCAGCGCCCGCCAGTACCAGGGCACGTGCGTATGCACCGCCAAACGCGGTGCCGCGATGCCGAAACGGCTACGCAGCCGTCGCAGCTTCAGGGCAAGACGGGAACGTGCGAAAGCGCGGTGCATTCGTCGAAACCGAACATGAGGTTCATGTTCTGAACGGCCTGGCCGGCGGCACCCTTGGTCAGGTTGTCGATCACCGACAGCACGACCAGCATGTCGCCGCCCTGCGGCCTGTGCAATGCGATCCGGCAGATGTTCGATGCGCGCACCGAACGTGTTTCCGGATGCGACTTGGGCGGCATTACATCGACGAAGGCCTCGCCGGCATAACGCTTCTCAAATAACGCCTGGAAATCCTCCTCGCGGGTAACGCGCGCGTAGAGCGTGGCGTGTATGCCCCGAATGAGCGGAGTCAGGTGCGGCACGAAGGTGAGCCCAACCTCGTGGCCGGCAGCAACGCCCAGGCCCTGCCGGATTTCCGGCAAGTGGCGGTGGCCGGCCACTGCGTAGGCTTTGAAATTGTCCGATGCCTCGGCGAACATGATGTGGGTCTCGGCCTTGCGTCCAGCGCCGGACACACCGGACTTGCAGTCGGCGACGAGGTGATCGGTGTCGACACAGCCGGCTTCGATCAACGGCAGCAACCCAAGCTGGGCGGCAGTGGGATAACAACCAGGATTGGCGACCAGGCGCGCTTTGCGGATGGTCTCGCGGTTGACCTCGGGTAGCCCATAGACGGCCTCGGCAACGAGGTCCGGTGCAGCGTGAGTCATGCCATACCACTTTTCCCAGCTGGCGATGTCCTTGATGCGGAAATCGGCAGCCAGATCGATCACCCGCACGCCGGCATCGAACAGCGGCCGGGCCTGCTGCATGGCAATGCCGTTCGGCGTAGCGAAGAACACGACATCGCAGCGATCAAGCGGTGCATCCTTCGGGTCGGCGAACTTGAGCGCAACGCGCCCGCGCAGGCTCGGAAACATGTCCGCAACCAACGTGCCCGCTTCGCCGCGCGACGTGATCGCCGTCAACTCTACGTGCGGATGTTGCACCAGCAGCCGCAACAGTTCGACGCCGGTGTAACCGGTACCGCCGACGATGCCAACCTTGATCATGCCGAAACCTCCTGAGAAATTCCTGTTCCGGAAGAATGGTAACCGATGAGACAAAAAAGCCGCCCAAAGTTTCCTCCGGGCGGCTTTTTGGGGGCGTCGAAGCAATCAGCGCTTCGAGAATTGCTTGCGGCGACGCGCCTTGTGGAAGCCAACCTTCTTGCGCTCAACCTCGCGGGCGTCGCGGGTGACGAAACCGGCTGTTGACAGTGCCGGCTTCAGCGCGGCATCGTATTCCATCAGGGCGCGCGTGATGCCGTGGCGCACGGCGCCAGCCTGACCGGATTCGCCACCGCCGGTGACGTTCACCATGATGTCGAAAGTGCCCACATGCTGGGTCAGTTCCAGCGGTTGCCGGACGACCATGCGGCCGGTTTCGCGAGAGAAGAATTCATCCACCGGCTTGTCGTTGACGACGATCTTGCCGCTGCCGGTCTTCATGAATACGCGTGCCACCGCCGTCTTGCGGCGCCCGGTGCCATAGTAGTAGTTGGCTGCCATGTCTGTTCCTGTCAAAGAGTCGAGGCCTTAGACCTCAAGGGCCTTCGGCTGCTGCGCCGTATGCGGATGGGCCGCGCCGGCATAGCACTTCATCTTCTTCGCCATCGCGTAGCCCAGCGGGCCCTTAGGCAGCATGCCCTTGACGGCCTTTTCGAGGATCCGGCCGGGGAAGCGCTGTTGCAGCTTGGTGAAGTTGGTTTCGTAGATGCCGCCCGGGTAACCGGAGTGGCGGTAGTATTTCTTGTCCTGAGCCTTGTCACCGGTAACGCGAAGCTTCTCGACGTTGACCACGACGATGTAGTCGCCCGTATCGACGTGAGGCGTGTACTCGGTCTTGTGCTTGCCACGCAGGCGGTGGGCGATTTCGGCGGCCAAACGGCCGAGCACCTTGTCCGTCGCGTCAACGACGAACCAGTCGCGCTTCACTTCATGCGGCTTGGCGGAAAAAGTTTTCATGACTCGCGTTTCCTTGCTCTTCGTAAGCTGAGCCGGCAAAGTTGATGATCCGGCGGCGTTTCTGCGGAAAAGCCGAGCATTGTAGGTGAAACCACCACGAGATGTCAAACGCACCGGCAGTTTGGAAAGAAAAAGGCGCAACCCCGTTGGGGGTTGCGCCAAATCCACACCAAAGGAGGAGGGTGGAGGAGACACCGG
>PMIH01000238.1:0-214 GCA_003158255.1 Rhodocyclaceae bacterium | reverse complement strand
GGATGGCGCCCCGGAAGCCGGGGGTCACAACTGGGCACCACGGCCGATGGAGATGTTGCTGGCAGGCGCTGGCGGTTGCACCTCGTTCGACGTGATCATGATTTTGCAGCGCGGTCGCCAGGACATCAGCGACTGCGAGGTGAAAATTACCGCCGAGCGCGCGGAGTCGGAGCCGAAGGTCTTTACCCGAATCCACTTTCACTTCACGGTCAAG
>PMIH01000008.1 GCA_003158255.1 Rhodocyclaceae bacterium | reverse complement strand
CCAGGTCGCCCATTCCATCGACACGTCCATCATCGAAGACGGGGCCAACGGCTACGACAAGGACAAAGTCCTGCGCTTCGTCCGCGACTACGGCGGCACCTAAGCCGACACCGCATGGCAATTGGAGCTTTCGGCCATCAACGGACGGTCGAGGTAACTATCAAATTTCAATAGACGGGGCTCTTCCTGCTAAGGCCAAATATCGCACAAGTTACCGATTGCTGAGTAGGGTCCTAATTAGGAGAATTGCAATTCCGACAATTGCGAATGAGGCAATGGCCCAGATCGGATGTTCGTTAACGCTTGCCCATATGCCAGCGCAAGTAGCTAGGCCGACTGCCGCACCTAGATTACCCGTTACAGTATCGATCTCGTACCACCATGATAGCTTGTAAATTACCCCGCATCTGCCATGGAAGGCTTCAACAACGACGGTTGCCAGTATTTGATTACCCACGACGCCGATCGCTGGGGCATACATGAAACCGACCGCCCTATATTTGCCCTCTGATTCTGAGGAATAGAAGTCCAGTTTGATTCCAACAGTCTTCAGACGCTCGACAAGCTCAGGCAATTTACCGGCATCGAAGCTCGCCACACCCTCAATAATGAGCGCGATCCACAACTCGTTGTTTGCGACCTTGTTTGAACAGTACACACCTTCTCCTGCGGCATCTCGTGCCGCCTTAAGTGCCGCTTTGAATTCTGGTTTCATATCCTAGTCACCTCCGATTCGTCTCCAACATTGATGACGTAGGGGCTCTACCCAAAGACGCGAGTGCATCAGCAAACCCAACCAGTCCCCAGCCCCTCTCGGTCCCAATGAACTGTTTGCCATACAGCCCCCTATCTCGCCACAATGGACGCTCGCCCATGGACACGATTCCATACCATGTTTCCTATCCAGCGGGCAACAAGCCAACAGAAAACAACGTCAAAGCAGCGGGAACATCTTCATCGACGCTTCCCTGAATAAACCGGCAGAAGACATTCGGGCGCTGCGCGCGTGACGTGATCGTGTAAATGACAGCAAGCAGCGCGAGGAAGGTCAAGGAGGCCGTCGATCGTCTGGGGTGATGTGCTCTTGCATGGGCGCCGTTCTCGTTACGCGGCAACCTTGCGCAGGAGGCTGTCCAAGTCCTGGCGAACGTATCCTTCTTCGTGCGGTTTGTGATCGGCCAAATTGCTCAGTCTGCCGTTTTCATATAGCTGTTCGACGACCGCGGCAACCTGGTATAGGGCCGCCAGGATCGCTTCCACCTCCCCGATATTTGTCTTCGCAAACAGCGAATCCGTGCCGCCGATTGTGGCCAGATCTTTATGGGCGATCAGCTTGTGCCGGATCGGCCGGTAGTTGCTATTGTAAACTGCCTCCCACGGTGCGATCGCGGCAGCGAGCGCTTGAAAATCCGTCGCGACCGGTTCGTACACGCCGAGCAGGTACTCATCCAAGTAGTCCGGCCTAATACCGTGGTTGCTGGCCAGTCGACGTGCTTCGAACGCGGGTTTGGTGAATTGATCGAGGGCCGTTTCGCACTTGTCGATGAACTTGCGCGCGGTGAGCGAGCGTTTGTCACGATCAAAGAGTCGCCCAAGCGCCGAAAGAAATGTGACTTGCAACGCGTGCACGATAAGGTTCCATGACAGCGCGTTCCGCTCAAGCGCCTTTAACAACGCGGGGTCGTGCGCGGCCAGATTGTTGATGTTCTTCCATGCGTAGAAGCTGTACGCAGCTACGTTGACGTCGCCGCGGTATTCCTTGAGCAGTTCTTCAATCGCGCTCATGGGTCAGGCCAATATTCGTTGGAGGCGAACCAGCCGAGTTCAATACGCTCATCCAGTCCTCACGGGTAAGCGCCAACTCAAAGGAGTCTTTGACCCACTCCCACTTCTCGAGTGCTTTGGCAATTCCGCTGAGCTGTTCGGGAGATTCTGTAACTGCCTTTGCGGTTTCAAGCATCGACAAATTCGCTTCGATGTTCGAGCGGATATTGCGTACGCCATCCCGAATATCAGCCAGAGTGTAGCCAGCGTTTCCGGTCAAGAAATATTTGTAGTCCGACCAAACCCCGATATGAAACGCCAACGTGTTGAGGACTAGGCGCCCGTCCGAATCAGTAACGACAGCATTTCGCGTGCAATCGTCAAGGATGGGTGTGCCATGCTCGTCATTCGCCATTAAGAGACTTCGATCGACCTGAATTCGCGGCCAAATGGTCTCTTTCTCCATAGCCACTGCTTTGACCAGCCCCTCACCAGCAACGACTTTGCTATCGTGGTAGAGCCTACCCGTCGATATGGCCCCGCGAAAAAGTAGTCCCGTGTGAAGGCCCTGCCAGACAATGCTTACAATCGAAGTGATTAACGCCGTGACAAACATGGGCGTTTCTATATCGGCGCTTCGAAAGCTGGCGCTGGTCATTGGCGCTGACAGGACAATGTTGTCAGAGAACGTAGTTATTTCTGGGTAAATGAAGACTTCTTGAGCACCGTGACCCAAGTTGTTGGTCCGAATACCGTGTTTTGCCCCATATCCCGCCACTCGCCTTAATAGTTGAATTGCACTTTGGCGTCGGGCGGGGTCACCGGAAAGCATTACGTCCTTGAAGCCAAGGACGTCAATGAATGCGACAACGCGGTCTTGCTCCTCTATTCTTTCTATTTCCATACAAAAAACGATAGGTTGGACGCGTACGTATTGTAACCGTCCGCCATATGGGGACCTGCCCGCGACCGTCTTGGGAGGGTCCGATTCGCGAAACTGACGCTTGGCGGAATGGCCGGTATGGAGAAAGCTGAGCGTCCGTTGAGGGCACGGAGCGGCCAAATTCATCAAGCACTTCGTTCGTTGTCGCACGCCGCTGACCAACCCGTGAGAAGGCATAATCCGGCCCATGAAGCGAGAGGATCTGGACCTGCTGGTGACCCGCGAAATGCCGTTCGGCAAGCACGCAGGGTGGCTGATTGCCGATCTGCCGGGGAATTACCTGAACTGGTTCGCGCGTGAAGGGTTTCCGTCGGGTGAGATCGGGCGCTTGCTGGCGCTAATGCAGGAGATCGATCACAACGGGCTGCGACCCTTGCTCGATCCGCTTCGAAACAAGACCAACCCGGGGTCCGGCGGGGATCGCTGCGTCGGCCAGAACAGCGCGAGCCACGATCAATGCAAGCGCGGGTCCGAAGCCGCGAAACAGTCGCGGTGACTGCTATCGACTCTGACTATCGCTACTGGCAGGCGTAGCAACGCTCGCCAGGTCCGGTGCCGCCGTGAACGCCGCCCACTGCTGCTGCGTCAGCACGGTCATGTCCGCCGCGGCATCGAGCATCGTCGTTGCCCAATCGTCTCGCCGCGCAAAGGCGACCAGTTCGTCGGCGG
>PMIH01000043.1:9414-11946 GCA_003158255.1 Rhodocyclaceae bacterium | reverse complement strand
GATGCGGCCGGCGGTGTTGATGCTGCTGGAAACGCGCACGGTTTCTTCGGCCAGCTTCTTCTTCAGCATCGCTAGTTCGGATTCGGCACCCTGATATTGCGGGTGATTCTGGCCGAGCCGGCCGGAAAGATCTTGCAGCCTGCCTTCGGCACGGGCGATGTCGGATTTCAGTTGCTGGATAACGCCGCTTTGCATGACCTCGGGCAGCGTTTCGCCGCCGGCGCTGGCGCGCTTGCTGCTGGCGTCGGCATTCTGGGTTTGGGTCAGCACCAGTTGCCCTTCCAGTTCGACCAGCTTCTGGTTTTCGGTATCAAGCCGGTCGTCGGTGCCGAGAATGCCGTGCAGCTGCTGGTAGTCGGAGAGTTTCTTCTGGGCTTTGTCCAGGCTCGCGCGCAGTTCGCGGGAGCGGCTTTCGAACCAGTTCGTGTATTGCCGGGCCGGTTCCACTTTCAGTTCGATGTTGGTATCGATATAGGCCTGGGCGAAGGCGTTGGCGATAGCGGCGGCAAAGCCCGGGTCGGTGGCCTTGAAGCCGATGGTGATGACGTTGGATTCACGCGAGGGTTTGACGTCGAGTTTCTTTTGCAGCAGTTCGGCCAGCCAGGCCTCGATGGTGCCCTTGCCTTCGGTATCGTTTTGCCAGTCTTCGATCACCTTGGGGTTCTGGTCCAGGCGTAGGGCCTTTACCACCTTGCGGGCGACGCGGTCGCTGTTGATGATGTCCACCTGGGTGGCCATGTAGCCGGGCATGACCATGGCGGGCAGGACCATGCCGGCGATGGGATCGGGCGACTTGACGTCGACGACCACGGAGGCGGCAGCCTTGTACTGTGCCGGCAACAGCAGGCTAAGTGCCAGTGTGACCGACACGGTGCCGAGCAGGGTGTAGACGACAACCCAGCGCCGAGCCAGGAGGATGCGAAGGAACTGCTGAAGATTCATTGCTTGCGATCCTCGGGTTAGAAGAGGCTTTCGCGCACGTAGATGACGTCGTCGGGCTGGACGAGGTCGGTGGGCGCGGGGGTGATCTGTTCGATGCTGCCGTCGGGTTTCATGCGGTTCACGCGCGGGTCTTTTTCGGTACCGCGCGGGGTGGGGCCGCCGCCTTGTGCCAGGGCCTGGCGAATGGTCATGCTGCGTTCGATGCGGTAGGCGCCGGGCCGTTGGGCTTCGCCGTAGATGTAGAACACGGGCGCGCGATGGACGTAGATGGAATCGCCGCCGGTGAGGACGATGTCGTCCACGGTGTTGTGGGCGAGGAACAGGCCGGGTACGTCGACTTCCTTGAGGAAGGACTTGCCCTCGCGCGTGCCCATGATGACGACGCGATCGCCGCCGGTGGCGGCTATGCCGCCGGCCGTGGCCAGCATTTCGGTGAGCCGCATGTTGGTGCTTTCCAGCGGGTAGCGGCCGGGCCGGTTAACCTGCCCGAGCACGGAGACCTGGCTGCCGTGGTTTTGCAGCAGGACGATGGTGACCTGCGGCTGCTGGACGAAGCCGCCATCCTTGAGCTGTTTGGCGATCTGGCGTTCGGCGGCGTCGAGCGAGAGGCCGCCAATGCGCACGGTGCCGATCAGCGGGTAGCTGACGGTGCCGCTTTCGGAAACGCGGGTTTCGAGCGTGAGGTCGGGATTCTGGAAGACCTGGATGCGGATGGTGTCGCCACCGCCGAGCTGGAAATCGGCGGGCGGTAGTGCCTTGTCCTTGTCGGCGGCGTAGGCGCCGGCCGTGACGGACATCAGGCAGGCAAACAGGAATGCAAAAAACAGGCGCACGGGTGATTCCTCCGTTTCGGTGTGGCTACTTGAGCCCGGCGACGCCCTTGGCGACGCTCTTGGCGTCCATGGGGGCAGCGGCAGCGGGGGCCGCAGGTGCGGCGGCAGGTGCAGCAGTGGGGGCAGCAGCAGGCGCGGCAGGCGGCGCGGCAGCGGGTGCAGCGGCAGGGGCAGCGGCAGGTGCGGCGAGTTCGCCGACATGCTCAATCTTGGCCTTGGCGCGAAGGTCCTTCAGTTCCTTGGCAACGGCTTCGCTGCTGCGCTGATTGTTGAGGAACTGCTGAATGCGCGGTACGGCCTCTTCTTCCGACACCGGCTGCACCTGCGAGGCAAGGATGTGTACGACCATGGCGCCTTGCGGGCCGTCGAGCACAGTGGTCTGGCCATCCTTGACGCTTTGCAGTTGGGCGGCGACAGCCAGGGGCAGCTGGTCGGCAGGACGAACGCCGGCATTGGCGGCGAACTGGATGTTGCGGGACTTGAGGCTGGCGACGATATCCGTCAGTGACTTGTTCTGGGCGACGAGTTGCTGAACGTCAGCGCGATTGGCCGTGGGAACGAGCAACTCCTGCAGGTTGTACACACGGCGCTGCGAGAACAGCTCGAGATGGTCGGCGTAGTACTTCTTGGCTTCGTCGACGGTGGGCTTGGGCAACGCGGCGGCCACTTGCTCCAGGTAGGCGCGGGCCAGGATGTCGCGGCGCGCAGCGTCGATGGCCTGCATGACGGCGGGATTGCGGTCGAGCTTGGCGGCTTC
>PMIH01000043.1:5321-9404 GCA_003158255.1 Rhodocyclaceae bacterium | reverse complement strand
TCTTCCTTGCCGCATCCTTGCAGTGTCGACATAGCCACCAGCAGTGCCAGCGGGAGAACGGAAATTCTGATGAGTTTCACGCGGTTATCCCTGATTGTTGATAGTGCAAAGGAATATTCATTGTAGCAAACCCGGTACCCGGAACGAAGCAGGAAGACGCGATTTGCGACGGGGCGACGGCATTCACGATTATTGATTGGAGTGTTGTGTTCGGAGCGCGACAAATCGCCGCATACATTGAGCACGAGTGCCGCCGCGAAAGCACTCGTCGTTTGCCGGCGACAGTTTGGCGGCGCCAGGAAAACGAAGAGCCCCAGCAGGGGCCCTTCGAGCGCGGTTCATCGGAGGAGGAAACCGCGCGGCAGTGTCTGGATCAGCCTTTGAGGCTGCGCCGCCGCGCCATGACACCGACCATACCGAGGCCGGCGAGGATCATTGCCCAGTCGCCGGGTTCGGGAACGGGGGCAGAAAAATCGATGAAGGCATGTGAGTTCTTGTTGTCGAAGTCGCCGGCAAGGACGATACCGACGCCCTTGGTGCCAGACGGCAGTGCGAACGATAGCCATCCGGAATCGCCGGTGCCGCCGATGTTGGTAAGGCTCTTGGAATTGAGCCCGGTAATCGCGTGAAGGCCACCGGCATCGGTGTACGCGAGGCCGAGGGTATCGCCGGTATTGAACAGGCCACCACCGAAATCGGTGGTGACGAGACGGTACCAAAGGGTAGCGCCGGCGCTGAGTGGCGTGGTGGCACTCTGGAACAGAAGTTCGGGCAAGCCAGCCGCGGTCAATTCGGCCATCGCAACGCCGTCCTTCGGCGCTACGCTGATGCTGTCTACCGTAAGGCTGTTCACAGCGCTTACCGTGCCGATGGCTGTCCAGCCGGTGAGGCCAGATTCAAAGCTGGTGTTCTGAAGCGTCGCTGCCTGAGCCGTGCCGGCCAAGCTTAATGCGGCCGCGATTGCGAGTGCGATTTTCGAATTCATTGTCATAGCTCCGGTATCTGGATCCTGGCGGCCAACGGACATTTCCGCGCCGCACTTAGTTTCTTCCTGCATGCATCCTGAATGTTCTTGAGGGCATTCGCAATAGTCCATGCGAGCTAAACATAAAGACATATGACGAAGGTTGTATGAATGGCGTGTTTCCGTTTGATGGCAAAGAAAAAACGAAGGGCCCCATCGGGGCCCTTCGCATGCGGCCAAACTGCACCGCGCGGCGACGTCTGGGTTCAGCGCTTGACGCTGCGTCGCCGTGCCATTACACCAATCAGACCCAAGCCGGCCATCATCATGGCCCACTCGCCGGGTTCGGGAACCGCTGCAACGCCCACGGCGTAAAGGCCGCCAGGAGCCGAGGCGGTGCCGGAGACGCTGAGATAGTAGGTCGTGCCAGCGGTCAGCAAGCCAGAGTAAATCGCGGTGAAGCTCGATGTCGGGCTGGTGCTAGTGCTCCAGATGTTTCCGTTCGCCGCGTTGGTATCGTTATCAAGGGTGAAACCTGTGAATTGCACGGCAGGTAGCTGGACCGGTATGCCGAAATATTTGAAGGTTGTCGCAATCGACTCGGCATCTGCGGCAAAGCCGCTTGCGCCGCTCGGCGCCGTAAAACTGAAGTAATCGGTGAAGCTCCCTGCCGCCACGAACACCGGCTGCGGGGTGCCCATCGTATCGGGCAGGGCATAGGTGTTGGCGCTAGCCGAACCAGCCGCAAAGGCTAGTGCGACGCCGAGGGCCAACCCGGTTTTCTTGAACAATGTCGTGGTGGTCATTTCATTCCCTTGAGGAGTGGGTCGGTTGTTTCTGGTGTCGCGCCCGCTTGCGCAAATACGAACGGCGCACGTTTCAATGTGTGCATCGTACGCATTTGGAATGAAGCTTCAATAGTCCGATGGAGCTAAACAGAAGGTGGTATGTCTAAAGACATACGATAACGCCCGCAAGCCCGCTTAAAACAAGACTTTGGCGTTGATCGACGTGGTGGTGTCGGTGAAGTCGAGGCCGGGGGCGTTGGTGCTGCGGCGGCTCTTTTCGACCGCAGTGCCGATGACGAGGCTACGATCCGGGGTCCAGTCGAGACCGATCTGGGCGGTATTGAGCTTGTCGTGACGATCGTCTTGCGTGGTGGCGACGACCGGGCCGAAGAAGTTACGCTTCGATTGCTCGATGCGGCCGCGCAGGGTGATCTTTTCCGAGAATTGCCACGTGGGGATGATGTTAAAGGTATCGGTGACAGTGTAGCTGGCGGTGCTGGTCCACCAGGAGGCGTAGTCGCGCCTGGCGCCGAAGACGACCCGGACCCGGGTTTCCGGCATCCAGTTGATGTTGAGCCGGCCGTTGGTGCCGCTGTAGTCGCGCACGCCGAAGGTATCGTGGTGACGATTGATGTGGGCGATCGCGCCATCCAGCGTGGCTTGCGAGGCGATGTGCCACAAGGCGTTGAGTTCGTGGTCGGTCTGCCGGGCGTCGGTGTCGTAGAGGTTGATCGGGTCGAGCCCGCGTTTGGTCCACTCGACCTTGTTCTCGCGGAACAGGTAGCCGACGGAGTTGTCGGCGGCGCTGACGTAGCGCAGCCCAGCCTGGCCGCTGCGCGTCCGGGTGTCGCCGTCCTGCTGGACGCGCGTTGAACTGCTGGATGTGTTCTCGGCGACGCCGGCGACGAAGCGCAAGGCGCCGATACTGCCGAATTCGGTGTTGGCGTGCAGGTTGTCGGTGGTGCGGACGCTGCGGACGTAGTTCTGATAATCGGCGAAGTTGTTGAACGACTGGACCCGTTCGGCGCCGATGACGCCGGTGATATTCGGTGTCAGCGACCAGTTCCAGCGGCCATCGACGTTCTTGGTGTTGTAGTTGAGGAAGCCGTAGTTGCTGAAGTGAAAGTTGTTGTAACTCGCGCCCAGGTGAAAATGCTGCAAGGAATAGCTCTTGTCGGCGGTGAGCGAGAGGGTGTCGGTGCGGATGTTGTCGCCGCGTGCCGATTTGCCCAGCCCGAGTGTGGCCGGATCTACGCCGGCGGGCAGCCGGAACAGGTTGTCGTCGTGGGCGAAACTTTCGCCGATGCTCACATTCAGGGTGTCTTGCTCGTCGGCGCGAGCGGGCATGCAGATGGCAACAGCAAGACCGAGGCCCACGACGGTTATCGGCGTGGGCAGAAACAGGTATTTGCGAATCATTGGAGGTCTCAGACCGTGGCGGGGGCGATGAAAGGCAACAGCCGCTGGTTGGCTTCACGCAGGCGGCGGGTCATTTCGGTGAGGAGAACGAGCAGGAAGCGCGCACCCAGGGCCGGGCTGCGCTTCAGCAGGATGTTGAGTGCGCCGCGCCGCAGGACGGCGAAATCGGTGGGTTCGCGGGTGATGCAACTGGCATTGCGTTTTTGGCCATCTACCAGGGACATTTCGCCGACGATGGCGCCGGGTCCGACGGAGGTGATGAGTTTGTTGCCCTGACCAGCCATCGACTTGAATACGTCGACGCTGCCGGTGAGGATGAGCAGAAGGTAGTCGCCTTCCTGGCCTTCACGCAGCAGTTCGGCGCCGCTGGGGGCGCCAAAGCACTCCATGTAGGCGGAAAGCTGCTCGACCTCAGTCAAATCGAACTCACCGAACAGGGGTATCTGTTCCATGATGTCGAAGATGTCGTCGATGAAGCCAGTGGCGGCGCCTAGATTTTCCAAAGCGGGAAAGAGGTTGTCGTTAGCCGTTTCCATAAACTTCAGGGTATGCCATCGTGCTTGCGTGGCTGCTCGGGTCGGTTACTGCGTGCCCGCGAATCGTAGCCGCGAATCAGTCGTTCGGTCCAATAAACTTTAACATTTTTTTTTCGATAATCTCACGTCTTCCATCGATGAGCCGTATTCTGATGGCAAAATTGTCGTACTTTAGGCTGTAGTCAAGGTGAATCGGGGTCCGGGTGGCGTCTGTCAATAATCTCTCCGCGTTGGAGCGCGAGCGATTTCTGCAAATTGTGCAGGAATCGCTGGTTATTGATCGTCATTTCCAGCTGTTTCTCTGGTTGCAGGGGGAGATTCAGTACTTCCTGCCACATGAGATTTTCGTCGCCATGGTCGGCAATTTCGAGACCGG
>PMIH01000043.1:0-5309 GCA_003158255.1 Rhodocyclaceae bacterium | reverse complement strand
GGTTCGGGCTCGATGATGGCGCATGGCCTGCGCGACGGCCGTACGGGCGAGGACGCGCTCTATTTGCTGGCGCATCCGGAATCGGCGTTGGCCGAATCGCAGCGGCGCATGTTCGCCATGCTGCTGCCGCAGATCGATTTTGCTTGCCGACGCCTCGTGTCTCAGAACGACGACAGCGTTGTCTGTCGGGCTCGTGGCGCGCAGAATTTCGACCTTTCCGGCCGCGAGCGCGAGATTCTCGACTGGGTTCGACTGGGCAAGACCAATGAAGAAATCGGGAACATTTTGAACATCAGCGCCTTTACGGTGAAGAACCATCTGCAACGGATATACCGCAAAATGGACGTGCTCAACCGGGCCCAGGCAGTCGCGAAATTCGAAGACATGAGTCGCCGGCGTCCGCCGGCCGGCCGCTGAGCCTGTGCTGCCCCACATTACGCGCAGCCGGACGACTCCCACCGGTCGCGGCGCCAGTGCACTGAAACGGGCGTTCCAGATGCCGGCGGCCGGCGAGCGGCCGATCGAGTTTCTCGAGTCCTTCCTTGATCCGCTGGCGCTGATCGGCAGCCTGTGGGGCCTGGTGCTCTACTTCGAAGTGGATCTGTCGAATCCTTACCTTATCCTCGGCCTTGTCGTGTTCTCGATGACGTTCCCCGGATCGAGCTATTTGCGCGCCTCGCCGATGCGCCTGATCTGGCGCGTGCTGTCGGGGTGGCTGATCATCGCTTCACTGCTTGCCCTGTTCGGTTACACGGCGCATCTGTTGCGCGAGTTCGACAGCTATGTGTTGCTCAACTGGCTCTGGCTCGGCCCGACTTGCCAATTGGCGGCGCGTTTCGCCCTGCGACAGGTGGCGCCGACCTTGATCAACTTGCATGGCGGCGAGCGGCGCGCCGTCATTACGGGTGTCAACGAACAGGGGCTCTCGCTGGCGGCGCGTGTTGCCGGCAACCGTCTGGCCGGTATCAAGGTGGTGGGATTCTTCGACGACCGCAAGGCGGAACGGCTGCCGGACTACAGTCCGCTGCCGCTGCTCGGCAGCCTCGCCGAGTTGCCCAGCTACGTGCGGCGGGCGGGGATCCAGGTCATCTACCTGTCGTTGCCGATGACGACCCAGGCACGCATTCTCAAGTTGCTCGACGAACTGCGCGACACCACGGCATCGATCTACTTCGTACCCGATTTCTTCGTAACCGATTTGATTCAGGGGCGTATGGACACGGTGGAAGACATTCCCGTGGTCGCTGTCTGCGAGTCGCCATTCGCCGGTGTCGGCGGTCTGGTGAAGCGGGTCAGCGATGTCGTCCTGGCGTTGCTGATCCTGGCGCTGCTGGTGCCCTTGCTGCTGGTGATCGCACTCGGCGTCAAGCTGAGTTCGCCCGGCCCGGTGATCTTTCGTCAGCGCCGCTATGGGCTGGACGGCAAGGAGATCACGGTCTACAAGTTCCGCTCGATGATGGTCTGCGAGGATGGCGGCGAGATCCGCCAGGCGCAGAAGGGCGACAGCCGCATGACGCGTTTCGGCGCGTTCCTGCGCCGGACGTCGCTCGACGAGCTGCCGCAGTTCATCAACGTCTTGCAGGGGCGCATGAGCATCGTCGGGCCGCGGCCGCATGCGGTGTCCCACAACGAGATGTACCGCAAGCTGATCAAGGGCTACATGGTGCGCCACAAGGTGCGGCCGGGCATCACCGGCTGGGCNNAAGATGCAGGCCCGCATCGAACACGATCTCGAATACCTGCGCAACTGGTCGCTGCGACTCGACCTATACATCATTTTCAAGACCGCTTTCGTGGTCGCCCGCGACCAGCACGCCTACTGAGGCGGCGTGCTGACGCCGACCAGCCGGGAATAGAGTAGCCCCAGCCATTCGTGCAGGGCAATTTGAGTTGAGAAGAGCGCGTCGGCGTTCGGCAGCCAGGCGTCGACGATGCCGGCTTCCGGTCCGGCCGACGTGAAACCGGTCGGGGCCGGCAGTACTTCGAAGCCTTGTTGCTCGAACAGTTTGCGGGCACGCGGCATGTGCCAGACGTGCGTGACCAGGGCGATGCGCTGAATGCCTGCCTGTTTCAGGATGGGCGCCAGGTTGGCGGCATTTTGGATGGTATCGACCGATGTCGTTTCTACCCAGCGCGTAGCGACGCCGAAATCGGTTGCCAGTGCAGTGCGCATCGTGATGCTTTCCGCCTCGCCGCCGCTGCGGGACGTGCCGCCCGAAATGGCAACCGGCAGACCGCTGGCTTTGGCTAAGCGGGCCGTGTAGCGCAGTCGCTCAAGTTCGATATCGCTGACGGTCTCGCCGCCATACTCGATCGCGCCATGGTAGTTGCCGCCCCCGAGCGTGACGATGGCTTGTGCCCGCGCCAGGTCTTGCGTACTGATCGGCGGGGTATCGATCAGTCCCGCCATCAGGAAATTAGCTGTCCATGGGGTCGAAAAAAGAGTCAGACTGACCAGCCCGGCGCCGATCAGCCAGCGGCCGATGCGCGGATGTCGTTGCGTCAGCCACAGCCCGAAGAAGGCCAGCAGCAGCGGCCCCAACGGCGGCAGGATCAAGGCTGTGAGAGTCTTCTTGAGTAGAAACATGGGGGCAAAACAGTCCTGCTTGTCATTTATCGGGTCGGGCGCGGCCGCTATTATCGGAGCAATTTGCCTTCCGCGTGTCTGTTGGGCGCGAGCGGGAGGCGTAATCGACAGGAAGGCCGGGATGGATTCTGCGGGTTTCGGATGGCGTGAAGTGATTATCCTGGGCGTCGCTGCGGCCGGCATTTATCTGGCTATCGCGCTGCTCGGACTGGCACGCCTGTGGCGGCCGGAAAAGAAACCGGCGCTGGCCGAGCCGACCGCCGCGCCGGAACCGAGGCCTGCCCAGGCGGCCGCGGTTTCGCATTACATGTCGTGGGATGCGCCTGTCCTGACGCCGGTGCAGTTGATGGCAGATGCGCCGCCGTCGATGAACGAGGTGGAGCTGGTGAGGGAACGGCCGCCTGTGGCGCCTTCTGCCGCTGCTTCCCCTTTCGCCGCGACGCTGGCATTGACCGAACTGGAGTCGGAGGTGCGACACTTGCGTGACGATGTCGCGGCGCTGCGCCAGGAGTTGGCCGAACTGAAGGATTTGCGGCGGATTTCCCCCTTGTACGCAGACGCGGCGGCGCTGGCGCATCGTGGTTTCGACGCCCGCGGCGTGGCGGAGGAGTGCGGTATTTCGGTGGCCGAAGCCGAGTTGGTGATGGCGATGAGCCGGGATGAAAAAGATTTTGACAGCGAGGTGGAAGATGGCGCAGAAGGACGAACGCGCGACGTCGCAGACTGAGTCCCTGGATAATGACGATGTCCTGAGAAAGCGCCTGCTCAAGCGGGTGGCGCTGGCGACGGCTGTCGTCGTGGTGTTGCTGGGCGGCTTGATGTTTTTCGACAGCATGATGGTGCATACCGAGAAGGCGTCGAAGCAGATCGCCCGGATCGAGCCGCCGACCAAGCCGATCGAGAAGCAGGGCGACGAGGGCAAGCCTGCCGACGAGGCGGCAGCCAAGCCGGCGGAAATAGCGGCCGAGCCGGCCGAACCGGCCAAGGAGCCGATAGCGGAGCCCGAGCGTACGGAAGCGCCGACCACAGTATCGCGGCCGGAGCGGCCATTGACGATGCCGGCGACCGCGCGGCAGGCCATGGTGCGCAGCGCCGAGCCGGCGCCGGCCGTGCAAAAACCGGAGCCGACGAAAGAGATCGCCCGCGTGATGCCGCCTGTGGCCCATTTGGCGCAACCGACGCTGGCGTCGCGGCCGATCGCGCGGGCCGTAGAATCGACACGCCAGTTTCTGCTTCAGGTCGGCGTCTTCAACAACATTGCCAACGCCGAGGAATTGCGCGCCAGGCTCGAAAGCGCCGGCGTGCCGGCGCGCATCGAGGCTCGCGTTCAGGCCGGACCGTTCGCGAGTCGTCAGGAGATCGAGCAGGCGCGCGAAAGACTAAAATCGCTTGGTATCGATCCGGGCCTGATCGTGGCCGCGCGCAAGTAAAGGAGAAAATGATGAAGATCGACAGCCTGAGGTTCGGCGCCCTCGAAGCATCGCCCGACCAGTTCATCGAGTTCCCGGCGGGCTTGCCGGGATTCGAAAACCTGCACCGATTTTCGCTGTTCTATCCGGCAGGCCAGACCGATCCGGCCACCTTCCTCATCATGCAGTCCGTCGATGACCCAGGTGTGGCATTCAATGTCGCCAATCCGGCGCGCTTCGGTTTCGAGTACGAGTTCGTGCTGAGTGACGAGAACTGCGCGCTGATCGGCCTTGCCAATCCGGTCGATGCGGTCGTTGCGGTCATGCTGGTCAAGGACGTTGCGGCGGGTTTGCCGATGACTGCCGGGCTGTACGCGCCTTTGGTCATCAACAGCCGCACTCGGCGCGCTGTGCAGGTGTTCATTCCGCACGAGCCGCCGGCGCCGCGCCGGCAGATCGTGTCGACGGCCATGGCGCCCGCTGCGATCGGCCCTTATTCGCAGGCCGTGCGCGCCGGCAACACGATTTACCTCTCCGGCCAGATCGGCCTCGATCCGTTGACCATGCAGATGGCCGACGGTATCGATGCGCAGATCGTGCGCGTGTTCGACAACCTTCGGGCGGTTGCCGCCGCTGCCGGCGCGACGCTGAACGATGCGGTGAAGTTCACCATCTACCTGACCGACCTCGCCAACTTCGTCAAGGTGAATGACGTGATGGCGGAATACGTGGACGAACCGTATCCGGCCCGCGCCGCCGTCGGCGTGCGGGAACTGCCGCGCGGCGCGTTGGTCGAGGCGGACGCGATCCTCGTTGTCGGCTGAGCCTGCGAGCATCGCTGGCGTTTCCGCCACCGTGGCGGAAAAACTGGCGCGCCTCGGGCTGCGCAGCGACGCCGACCTGCTGCTGCACCTGCCGCTGCGCTATGAGGACGAAACGCGGCTGACGGCGATTCGCGATGCGCTTGCCGGCGTACCGGCGCAATTCGAAGTTGACGTCATCTCCAGCGAGATCTCTTTTCGCCCGCGTCGGCAGCTGGTTGCCCGCGTGCGCGACGACACCGGTGATCTCGTGTTGCGCTTCCTCAACTTCTATCCGAGCCAGCAGAAGGCGCTGGCTGCCGGCGCGCGGCTGCGCTTGTTTGGCGAGCTGCGCGGTGGCTTCTTTGGCGACGAGATGGTGCATCCGCGCTTTCGTGTCATCCATGGCGACGAGCCGTTGCCGGATCGCCTGACGCCGATTTACCCGACCACCGCCGGCCTCGGCCAGGCGGTATTGCGCAAGCTGATCCAGCGTGCGCTGGCGCACGCCGA
>PMIH01000182.1 GCA_003158255.1 Rhodocyclaceae bacterium | reverse complement strand
CGCCGGCGCAATTGATCGACAAGATCGCCGGCCTGGTGCCGCCGCCGTCAGCGCTGATCGCCCAGTCTCGCAGGCGTAATTTCGGTGACGGTCGTAAGCACGAACGCTTGATCGGTTGCGGCGTAGTCCCATCGTTCGATGACACAACGTCCTTCTGGTGCATCGCAACCCCAACGCACCAGATTGACCGAATTCGGGAAGTTGTGACGGGTCCGCGACGAGACCGCTGTGNNCAGCGCCATCACGTAGGGCAGGTGAATGTGTCCGCCCATCACAAGATCACCGCCGGCGACTGCCCAGCGTTGCAAAGCGGCGGCGTGTCCTCTCAACCGGTCATGTACGTCCTCGGGGCGAAGAACCGCAACGGGTTGGTGTACCACCAGCACGCGCAACTGCTCGGGATCGGCGCTCGCCAGTCGCCGCGCGGCCCGGTCAACCTGGGCCAACGATACTTCGCCGTTCGTATGTCGATACCACCGCGTGGTGTTGATGCACACGACCAGCAACTCGCGGGTGGAATGCACTGGTTCGAGATCCTCGCCGAATGCTTTGCGGTACTGGGAATACGGGCGACGGAAACGCGCGCCCAGGTTGAAGAGTGGAATGTCGTGGTTGCCTGGAATAGCCAGCGCCGGTGCGCCGAGCCGATCAACGAATGCACGCGCGTTGCGGAACTGGCTGGTGCGGGCACGCTGAGTGATATCGCCGGAGAGCACCACCAGATCGGGTCGCTGGCGCAGCGACAGCGTTACCAGCGCTTCGACGACCGGCAACTGCTCAGTGCCGAAATGAGAGTCGGATATTTGTAACAGAACGCTCATGCGCCGCCCCCTCCGACACCCGTCGCCCCGCTTTCGACCGAGGGCTTGAGGAGGTAAAGCGGTTGGGCGGAAACCCGGAATTCCAGCGGCGTGCGCATCCATGTCACTTCGCCGTCGATGGCCGTCTTGATCGTGCGGTTACCCAGTGGCAGCCTTGGCTTGACGATCATGCGGTGGAACTTGAAGCTCTCCACTGCGTTTGCCTCACCGAGTGTGCCGATGGTGCCGCGAAGCAGCAGCCAGAGCAATGAGATCGCGCCTATGGGCCGTAGCGTGGCCGCCGCCAGACAGCCATCGTCAATTGCCGGCGCTTCCTGAAGCCCCACCTGCTCCAGTTGCAGGCGGTTGTTGCCAACAAAGAGCGTGGGTGTCGTCAATTCGCGTGTGTCGTCACCGTGTTCGATGCGCAGTCGTAGCTCACGGTGCTTGCCCAGCAATGTGACGATGGCGGCCCCGACTGCCACAAACCGACTGCGGCCAAAGCGGGCCTTGTAGGCCTCGCGGTCCTGGAGCAACTCGGGGTAAAGGCCAAGGCTGGCGTTGACGAGAAACACGCGTTCGTTGATCAAACCGACCTGTACCGGTACGGGCGCAAAGCGTAGCAGGGCCTGCGCCGCTTGGGCGGTGTCGGCGGGAATGCCGTGCGTCCTGGCAAAGTAGTTGAAGGTGCCTTGCGGCAGAACACCCATGGCACAGCCTTCGGCAAGCGCGGCCCGCGCCACCGAATTGATCGTGCCATCGCCCCCGACGGCGACGACGGCCGAATGCCGGGCAGTAGCGGTGGCAGCGGCATGAGCTGCGGTGTGGGCAAGCTCATCGGGGCGGGCGAACAGCAATTCACCTGTTCTTCCAGCAGCACTCAGCGCCGCTTCGATCGCACGGCGTGTCGTATCAGAATCGTTGCGACCCGAAGCGGCATTGATGACGAACAGCAGCGGCGAAGCGGGATCAATTGCCGGAGCGCGCGAGGCTGGCAATGCTGAGCAGATCAAGGATGCAGTGAGGTCAGTGAGCATGACGGCGTGGCAGTCTCGATAGGAATCGCCGGGTGTTCTGGGTTCATGGTACTCAGAGGACGGAAACTGTCTGTACGACAGCGCACACGAAACCCGCTGTCGTCAAGGACATGTCGACTTCATTCCGCGGTGAAAGGAGACCATCGGCTGCGAATTCCAGCCACGGCATCGAGCGGTCCGAAATGATTGGAGCCGGTGCGATCCACCTCTGTGAGCCGAAGCCTGAGTGCGGCAGTCGCCGGCTCGGTTGCTGGACCTGGTCGACGTCTATCCGGTTGCCCGAACCAGACGGAGCCTCGTGATAGTTGTCACTATGGCGCTTGCCTTGTTCGTTCCAATCGACGCAATCGTGGCCGCGCCATCACGTCGTGATATCCGGTTAGAGGCTCTGATCGGCCATTCGCCATCGGTTAGCTCGGATGACCGTTCTGGGCACGTAGTGTGAGATCGCCGCTTCGGCAAGCGGCCGATCAGCGAATGCTGCAACCCGATGGCCGGAAGGTAACGCACTGCGGGCTGAATTAGCGCCATGGCCGAATGACCGTAGAAGAGACGCTGACTGGTCGGTGAAATCGGCGAATTGATGGTCAGCTGCACCCACCGTTAGTGGACATCCGTAAGAACCATCGTGGCACATGTTTATCGGCAACAGCTACCAGTCAATAAGGATCGAGAAACGGCATGTTCATCCTCGCTGTTCGCATAGGTGTGGATATGTCGTTGGCGCGCATCGTGCAGATCGATGCGTACGCCAGCGTACGGACACAGAACGAGCTTGCCGGTATACGTTGCCAAGGGCTGGCTTGCCACAGCGGCATGCGTTGCCGTTCGCGCATGGAAATCCGCATGGCGTCCATTCCGCCAGGAAGCCAATTGAAACCGCAAACTTCAACCAATTTAATCCCGATTCTCCCGGATCGATTTCCGTACGGCTTGCTTCGACGCGTCGCACGGCTAGCCGCCCTGATCCGAACGCGACTGTCGGCGCGGGGCTTCCTTGGTGCGCAGATGGGCGCGGGTGCGTTGGCACTGATTGGTGCGTGCTGGCTCTTCGGCGACGTTTCCGAGGATGTAATGACCGGCGATCCACTGACCATTGTCGATGTGCACGTCGCTGAATGGTTACACGCGCATGCGACGCCTCGGTTGACCGAGTTCATGCTTCTCGTTTCCAACTTGCACGGCGTGGCGGCGATCAGCGCTTATGCCGCCGTGCTGGCGCTTTATCTCGTCCGGAAGCGGGACTGGTACTGGCTGGCATGCCTGGGCGCCATCGTTCCGGGCGGCATGGTGCTGAACCTCCTGATGAAATTCGCGTTTCATCGCGCCCGCCCGAGCTTCGACGAACCGCTGCTGACGCTCATGACCTACAGCTTTCCGAGCGGCCATGTCGCCGGCACCACCCTGTTTTACGGCGTTCTGGGCGCCATACTGGTGGCGAAGAACGAGGTGCGGCGGTGGAAAATGATCGTGGCAATTCTCGCGATCGTTTTCCTCGTGGCGCTGAGCCGGCTCTATCTTGGCGTGCACTATCTGAGCGATGTGTTGGCCGCTTTTGCCGAAGCCCTGGCCTGGCTGTCGCTTTGTCTAATGGGCATTCATGCTTGGTGGCCGCGGCGTGGCCAAGTCCGCTTCACGCCATAAAACGGACCGCAGCGTCCCAGCTGTCATGTGACGGCACCTGACCGACGTGCTTCCTGATGTCACCAACATGAGGCGGGAGTTCGGCCTTATGTTGGGTTCCACATAAGGCCGAATAGCGGATATCGGCCGTCGTCGAGAAAGCGCGTCAACGCTTGCCAGCGGTGCACCCTGTAGGCGATGGCCTCGGCGATCACTGAACCATTCGGAACCGGTTTGTGCTGCGCTACCATCCAGGCGAGGAGTGCATCGGCAATGAGCCGGCTTTCGCTTTGCCGTAATTGTCTTCGTTCTTCGGCCGTCAGTTCCGCCGTCCGCTTCTCGATCTGGTACAGGTGACTGAAGAACGGCCGCGCCGCTGCGGCGATCTGGCTCTGGTGATTGGCGCACTGGTCGAAGAACTTCCGTCTCGAATGGGCGAGACAGCCGACGCCGACAAGCCCCTGGGCCAGCAACAGTAAAGCAGCCCGACAGGCCGGAAAGCGCGATTGCCGGCAGCCGAATCGATTTCATTTTGTCGCCTCAAGATATTGCTGGGGAAACTGTCCGAATTGCTCGCGCTCAATGACCATAACCGGGGAACTTCCTGGCGGGGTCATGTGCGCGCTGGCGTACAGAGCTTCACAGCAGCGTGGGGTAAGGTGAAATCCCGCGGGCGCCAAATCACCCTCAATACGCGAATCGCTCGCTTCTCTACGCGAAAGGAACTGCTAATGAACAACATTATTTACATCGTCGGACTGGTCGTTGTCATCATCGCCGTCTTGTCATTTTTTGGCCTGCGATGAATTGCGGAGAGCCATAGAAGAGGGGTTGTGATAAAGGGGTTTGGCGAGGATGATCGGCGCGGCAGCAACCCGGAAGTGATTCTGGGCCCGGCCCACGCCGCGTGTTTCACGATGGAGTTTTCCTTCACCTACGACAATGCGGGGCTGGCCACCACCAACATCGACACCCAGACCAGCGTGCGTCTGTCCAAACAGGGCGAAGGCTTCCTCATCGGCCGCATCGCGCTGATGCTGTAGGGCGCGCTGCCTAGCATTGACCGCGCCAAGTTTCAGTAGATCGCGGCTGCGGCGAAACGCAACTGCCCGCTGTCAAAGGCACTTGGCTGCGATCCTTACATCACGCTACAGGCTACGCTGAGGACGCCGAATTAGGGAACTGGCGCCGGACTTATGATGCAAGATTGCCGCCGCCATTCGATTCGACAGGGCGCAGTCGCGGGCCCCGTGATTTTCTGTGACAGGATGTACCAATGAAACGTTTAGTGCGCCTATTCAGCGTCGTTCATGGGTTGATGGCGTTTCTCTTTGCCTGCGCCGCACTCATGCTTATCACAATTGCCACCCGCATGGGCTGGGTGGCTTTCATCGGCGGCCTGGACCGGGCTGCAGCGCAAGAGATTATCGAAGCCGTGGGGTTATTAGCCGCTGCAGTTGTCGCGCTACAGATTGCCGAGACCATTTTCGAGGAGGAAGTCATTCGTGACGCTGACATCAGCGCGCCGACTCGCGTTCGGCGATTCTTGTCAAGATTCTTTGTAGTCATCGTGGTCGCGCTAGCCATTGAAGGGCTGGTTGCGACATTCAGGGCCATGCACGAAGATCCGGCGCAACTTCCGTATGCTGCGAGTATCTTGATTGCTGTCGGAATACTGCTTGCAGCCTGGGGAGTATTCATTCACCTCAACCGTTCTGCCGAGGAATTGGAACCTGAGGCAATGGCAGCCGCAAAGCTAGAAGACAAGAAGATCGCGTAGTCTCCAACCAATTCGACTTATGTTCAACTTCAGAAGCATTCCCTGTTTGGCGGAGTGAGATTCCCTGTACCTTTCTTGCGTTTGTTTGACTTATTCGTCCTAAAAGCGTGGGTATGGGAGGGCCTTGGGAAATATTCAAGGAAAGTATGGCCTTGAACGGAGCGGAATCCCCTGCAAGTTTCCTTGTTACGGAGGAATTCAACCTGAGACAGGTTCGCTCGTGACTACACGCACCGCCAACAATTAAGAGCCCGTCCCTGTGACGGGCTCTTTTCATTGTAGGCCCGCGCCAGCGGGGCCGCCGAGGGAGTGGGCCATTCTCTGTGTACTGCATCCCGACCAACTCAGCCCCTCACAGCGCCTGTTCTCTACTCGCCACTTTCGCAGTCCCCGGTCGCCTGCAACACGACGCGGTTTGACCCACGTCGAGGCCGGCAAAGACATCCTGAAGACCATCGATTTTCCTTGGCCGGTCGACGCCTGCATCCGCCAATTCCGCAATAGGAACTTCGCCTTCGCGTGACGGACGGGCCGCGCAAAAATCAGCTGTCGCGGGACGGCTCGGTGCCACGCGCGGATGTGCGATGGGCCCTCGCTACGAAGTCTAAACGACAGTGAATGACGGATGAAGAGCGTCACACATGACGCTCGTTCCATTTGTGGAGTCGGTCGAAGTTACCGCCCTCGTCGCGATACTGCCCCTTGGCGGCGTCCCAGCGATAGCGGTTCTCGAAGATCTCGGTTTTCGATTTGAGTTTGCGATCGCAGTCGTCGACGAAGTCCTTCGGTGCATGGGTCAGCGTCACCGTGGCAATGATCTGCGGCGGATTGGCACCGTCCGGCTCCGTGCGCCATGACAGGTCCTCGCCGAACGAGTCGGCGCAGCAACAGTGGTTCGTCAGCGTAAAAATGCCGGTCGCGATGCGGCGCAGACGGCCGTCGCGCAGATGGAAAAGGTCGCTCAGCATGTAGAACTGCCCCGAGTTGCCGTGCGTGCTGCGCACGACGAAGGCATCTTCGTCTCCCAGCTTGATCACCTCGCCCAGCATGGTATCCCGGTCCTGCTTCACTTCGGCGACATCGGTTGGCTCGATGTTGCCTTGTGGGAAGACCGCGACCACGGCCACGCTCGTACCCGAGCCGCCATTGTCGGAGCTGGAACTATCCGGCCGTTCGCCTTCCCAGTGCAGCACCGTGAAGATCTTGCCCTGACTGCGGATGGTCAGCGGAAACCACGGCGCGTCGAGGGCGGTGCCCTCCGGCAGTTCCGCGCGCTGCTTGGTCGTGCCCGGCATGCGCAACACTTTGTCGTCGGCGAGAACCAGCTTGTCCTGGTTGTCGAGCGTGGCGCCGGGGAAGATTCGCTTTGCCGCTTCGAGGGCCGTGCCCTTGGGGCCCATGGGTGTCTTCCATCCCGGCGGCAGACCGGTGTCTCCCGCCATCGCGATACCTATGCCGCCCGCCATCAATCCGACGACGAAAAGCCATTGCCATGTCCTCATATTGATTCTCCATTCAACTCGTTCATTTCATCTGCACTCGATGGAATTGATTTGCTCGTAACCATCCACGGTCGTGGTCGTGTCGAACTCGACCCGGCATTCCGTCGTGCCCCGCGGCAACTGGCGCGCAAGCTAACCCTCTCCATATCGCTAACTGTCCGAGCACGCATACTGCCTGCCGGTGAAGGTGCACACGATATCTTTCACGGGCGCGACTGCGCCTTTGGCGAACTGGGTTCCTTGGCGCTTGATTATCAGGTCGTAACGGCCCGGCGTTAGGCCCGGCCGAACGACAATATTCCCGGAATATTCCCAGCACGGAGTGCGGCCCAGCGCTTTGCCGCCCTCGTCGTCCGCGCAGTTGCCGCCGTTTTCCTCACCGGTTTTGACGAAACCGAAGTCGGCGAAATGGCCATTCTCGTAAGCGAACACATGCACGCCATTCACGGTGATGCCTTGGTTCGAACCGCCGTCGGGTACAAGGAACGCGGCGCTCGCCGGCCCGATGCCAATGCGCCTGATGACGACGGGATCATCCGTCATGCGCATATCGGCAACGGTGCCGATGTGCTGTTGCACGAGTTCCGGCCACCAACGGCCGCCGCTGGGCGCGAAGACGACCGCGCTAACATTGAGATTATCCACGGGCGTTGACGCGGCGGCACTGGCAGCGACGAAGACGATTTGCTTTCGCTGCGTACCAACCGATAGTTCGCCGGTCCCCAGCAACGAGAGTTTCTGTCCCGCTCCGGAGCCGACGGGATACAGCAAGGCGATCGCTGCATTGACGGAGGGCGGCGCGGTCGGCGCCGCTTCCGCTGTGGCGGCCGGGCCGCGCGTGTCGGGCTGAGACGGTTTGTCGCAACCCGGACCAACGAGCATCGTCACACAGCACAGTGCGCCAACGAGGCCGTATGCGTAACCTCGGGGCCACCGCAATCGCGGAGTCGGCCGTCCGGCACGGGACGTCGGGGCGATCTGGCTACCGCTTCGGTTGAGTGGCAGCGGCGACAACGAGCAGGCAACCTCGCGCTCGCGCAGCATGCGGTAGGCCGTCGTGTTGTTGCAATCGCACTGGCGGCACCAGCCGGGCAGGACGACATCGACGGCGTAGCCTACCGAAATGTGCGGCCCGTCCTGCCGTGCGACGATCTTCCAGCGAGCGTCGCCGCCTTCGCCGACATTCCGTAGTACGAACGTCCGGGCCACCTGCGGGCAATGGTCGCTGCTCGACTGCAAGCCCCATGCGTCCGCTCGAATGAAGGCGCCGACCCATGCCATCGGGTCGTTACTGGGCGGCGGGCGGTCGCAGGCGGCAAACACCAGAGGCAGAAGAGCGGTCAAAGCCGTCGTACCGGAAGCGTACTTACGAGCATCGTCGATAGAAGTCGCATTCTCGGTCCGTGAGTCTGGAAAGCCATATCCATATGAACGGTAATCGGCACCGAAACGGATCATCGGAGGATTTTCGGTTGCCCATGATCCGTTTTCTCGTCCGTTCGCGTTCGTCCATCTGTATTCACACCACAAACGAGGGAAAGCCATGAAACCAGCAATTTCCATAGTGATTCTCGTCGGCCTGCTGGCCGCCTGCGGCAAGAGCGAGCAGCCGGGCACGACGGCCGGCCTGCCCGTGGAATGCGACGCCTACGTGACCACGGTGACCACCTGTGTGGACAAGGTCAGCGGCAGCAATCCAGGGGCCGCGATGTTCAAGCAGCAAATGGAGGCCGCCAAGGCCGAGTGGGCGAAGATTTCCGACAAGAGCACGCTCGGGGCGACCTGCCGGCAGATGGAAGAGTCGTTCAAGCGCACGGCCGCGGCGTCGCTGCATTGCTGATGGCGACCACAACGACGTTGACGTCAGGCGAGTGGAGCGTGATCGCGCTGACCGTCATCGCTGCGATAGTCGTTGTGCGCGAATACTGGCAAATGCGTGCTGCCAAGCGGATCTGGGCCGAGCGCAGGGCTGAATTGCTCAGTCGGAGGCGCCGCCCCGCGAAACCATGAACCAAGCAATCACGATCAGAAGGAAACAGTCATGAACCGCCTCGCCCGCCTCGGTCTTCGCCTCCTGGCCTTGCTCGTCTTCTCGCTTGCCACCCTGGCGGCGCAAGCCGTAACGCCCAAAGTCGCGGGCGGCGCCAGCCACAGCCTGACGCTGAAAGCCGATGGCTCGATCTGGGCCTGGGGCGACAACAGCTACGGCCAGCTCGGCGATGGCACTGTCTTTGCCCGGCGCGGCGCGAAGCGCGTTCGCGGTCTCGTCGCTCGGGACGTTGCGGTGGGGGGGTACCACAACCTGGCTGTCAAGAGCAACGGCACGGTCTGGGCCTGGGGCAAAAACGACGACGGTCAGCTCGGCGACAGCAGCATGGCCCAGCGGAACAGCCCCGTGCATGTGAGCGGGCCGACCAACGTCGTCGCAGTCGCGGCAGGGAGCTACCATAGCCTGGCCCTCAAGAACGACGGCACGGTCTGGNNGTCTGGGCCTGGGGCGACAACGGCGACGGCGAGCTCGGCGATGGCACCGTGACCCAGCGGAACAGCCCCGTACAGGTAAGCAAGTTCAGCGGCGTCACCGCGATCGGGGCGGGGTACTACCACAGTCTGGCGCTCAAGCGCGACGGCACGGTCTGGGCCTGGGGCAAAAACAGTTCCGGCCAGCTCGGCGACGGCAGCACGACCCGGCGGACCAGTCCCGTGCAAGTCGCCGGGCTCGCCGGTGCGATCGCGGTCGCGGCCGGCGGCAGCCTGGCGGTCAAGAACGACGGCACGGTCTGG
>PMIH01000005.1:37430-37628 GCA_003158255.1 Rhodocyclaceae bacterium | reverse complement strand
GTACCTGCTCGACACCAATATCGTGATCTATGTAATCAAGCGGCGCCCGCTGATTGCACTCGAACGGTTCAACAGGGAGCACGGACGCATGGCGGTATCTTCGATCACATTGGCGGAATTGGCCCATGGCGCCGAGAAGAGCAGCGATCCGGCACGAAACCTTCGCGTTGTCGAAGATTTCATCAGCCGGCTCGCCGT
>PMIH01000005.1:34346-37425 GCA_003158255.1 Rhodocyclaceae bacterium | reverse complement strand
CTGGAAAACTGGGTATGACGCCCCTTGCCCCTGAATTTCCCCCATGCGCCTGACTGATCAACGATCCACCGCCATTGCCGAACTGGCCCGCCAACTCGCGGGGGAGCGCGCTCGGGTACGCGTATTCGGTTCGCGGCTGGATGATCATGCCAAGGGCGGCGACCTCGATCTGCTGCTCGAATCGCCGGAGCCGGTTGCCAATCCCGCCCTTCTCGCTGCCCGCTTCTCTGTGAAAGTAGGCAGACTCATGCACGGGCGCAAAGTAGACGTACTGCTCTCCGCACCCAACTTAATGCGGTTTCCGATACACGACATCGCCTTCAAAGAGGGACAAATGCTATGACGCTTGAAAACCTATGTGGCGGTTGGCAAATGAGGACTCCTGATTTGACATCACAAGATGTGACCTCAAGCGCTCAAGGTGCTCACAAGTTGTGACCTCCCTTGTAACTTGAACCTTTCCCTTGAAGAATTGCCTGGACCCACTATGCCACTAAGTGGCACAATAGCAAAATGAGGCGCGTATTCAAAACGCGTAGCTTCAGCCGCTGGATGCGCAAGACGGAGCTAACCGACGGTGCCCTGTGTGTTGCAGTTACGGAAATGTCTGAAGGTCTGATCGATGCCGACTGAAGCGGTTGACGATGGAGCGTTGCAGGAGATTTGCCATGACCACAAAACTTAAGGCCAAAAGCCGAATCTTTGCAGCCGTACACGAGACGGCTGCTGATCTCCATCGTCTCGGCTTTATCGACAAGCGCAAGATGCGCAAATTCGATGCCCTGTGCCTCGACCCTGTGCCGGCATACGACAGCGAAAAGATCCGCGCGCTGCGCGACCATCTCCAACTGAGCCAAGCCGTGCTTGCCGCCGTTCTAAACACAAGCTTGTCGACAGTGCGCAAATGGGAGATTGGCGATAAGCATCCCAGCGGCCCCTCCCTGAAACTGTTAGACCTTCTCGATCGCAAAGGTCTCGAAGCCGTTCTCTAACAACGTCCCGAGCCGCAATAGCGTTTCCTCCTTGCCCCATGAACCTTGAATCTAGCCCCTCCGAACTACATAGTCTGATCCAGTACGTACTGATCAGGCACGGCGGTGTCCGCATGGCGATCCTGTTTGGTTCGCTTGCCAAGGGCAATGCGAGCCCCATGAGCGACCTCGACCTGGCCGTGTCGATGGATGCCCCGGTGACCACGGAAGTCAAAATGGCCCTGATAGGCGATCTGGCGAGCGCACTCGGCCGCCCGGTTGATCTGATCGATCTTCACGAGGTCGGCGAACCGCTCTTGGGCCAGATACTGCAACATGGCATTCGCCTGCTCGGGAGCGATACTGACCACGCAGAACTGATCAAGCGGCATCTCTTCGCCGATGCGGACTTCATGCCGTACCAGAGAAGGATACTTGCAGAACGGAGGCAGAGATGGATCGGGAAGTGATCGATTCCCGGCGAACTTGCCCTGCGCATGAAAAAGGCAGTGGGATTTCGCAACATCGCAGTCCACAACTACGAAGCCATCGACTGGCAGATCGCCGATATCATTGCCACCCGTCATATGGAGGATTTCACCGCATTCGCAACGGCCGTCGTCACCTCCCTTGCCCCTTGAACCTCGCCCCTGAATGGCAGACAAATCCGACGACACGCCACCCATGACGGACTACTTCCGTAGCGATGTGATGGCCAAGCGCCCTTACATCCAACTGGAATGGTGTTTGTCCGCACTTAGGAATCCGATACGCAAAGAAGTGCAAGCCGAAGATGGCAGAGTGCGGTACTGGATATTTGTACCGGAACTGGACCGGCATCTGCGTGTAGTAACCTTGGAGGACGGCCTTACGCTCCACAATGCCTTCCCCGACAGGAGATTCAAACCATGAGACTTTCTTACGATCCCACTACCGACTCGCTCTACATCCATTTGACGGAACGCCCAAGTTCCGACAGCAACGAAGTTGCAGACGGCGTTGTATTGGATTTTGACGAACAAGGAGGAGTAGTCGGCATAGACGTCCAACACGCCAGCAAGCATGCCGACATCCATCGCCTGCTGCTAAACAAGATGCCCTTTACAGAGCTCGAAGCAGCCTGACCCCCATCCCTTACCTTGCCCCTTGCCCCTTGAACCTTGAACCTTGCCCCTCGAACCTTCGAACTTGCGCCTCGCGTCGGAAAGTCGGCGCCAGGAGGGTGGCGTCACGACGCTCATTCAAGGCTGCAAGGCCATGGATTCCCGTGAGTAGATACATGCAGAAAGTTCGCCTTTTCGGTCAAAAACAAGTTCGCTCCTCTTGGGACGAGGAACATGAACTTTGGTATTTCAGCATCGTCGATGTCGTCGGGGTTCTTACCGACAGTCCCGATCCCTCCGCTTACTGGCGCAAGCTTAAGCAGCGTTTGAAAGCGGAGGGAAATGAAACCGTGACAAACTGTCACGGTTTGAAAATGACCGCAGCCGATGGCAAGTCGAGACTTACCGACGTCGCCGACACCGAACAGTTGCTACGCCTGGTGCAATCGATTCCATCGCCCAAGGCCGAACCGGTCAAACAATGGTTGGCGCGCATCGGCTACGAACGGATTGAGGAAACCGATGACCCCGAATTGACAATCGATCGGGCGATGGAAACCTATGTTCGCAAGGGCTATTCCACCGCCTGGATCAACCAGCGCCTCAAAAGCATCGAGATTCGCAAAGAACTCACCGATGAATGGGAACGGCGGGGCGTAAAACAAGGCAGCGAATTTGCCATCCTGACCGACGAAATCAGCGAAGCGTGGAGCGGAGGGGCGGAACCATTGCAGGCAATGCCCGCAAGGAAATCGAGGCCAGTACCGGCAAGAAGATCATCGCCGCAAAGAATGCCAGGAAGCTGACCAAATGACATTCATGGCCCGCAAAGCTTTGAGGTCACAAATTGTGATGTCAAATCAGACTGGCAACCGGTCACATATTGTGACCGCCTTGAGTCCTGAACCTTGCCCCTTGAACCTTTGAACTTGCCCCTCGCCCCTTGAACCCCGAACTTGAACCTTTCCCCTTGAACCTTGCAACTAGAACGAGCCCCTGGCTCGT
>PMIH01000005.1:33164-34284 GCA_003158255.1 Rhodocyclaceae bacterium | reverse complement strand
TGTTCGGCTTCGGCCTGCTGCTCTACATCGTCGGCCGCTCGCAAGACATCCTCATCTTCGAAATCGGCTCGCAAATCCCCGTGCTGGCCGGCGCCCTGCTGATCCTGCAAGGCACCAGCGCCCTGCGCGCCCTGTGGTTCCCCATCCTCTACTTCGCCTTCATGGTGCCGCTGCCCGGCGCGCTCGTAGATGCAATCACCGGGCCGCTCAAACAGTGGGTCTCCATCATCGCCGAGAACGTCCTCTACGCCGCCGGCTACCCCATTGCGCGCAGCGGCGTCACGCTCAGCATCGGCCCCTACCAATTGCTGGTTGCCGACGCCTGCTCCGGCCTGCACTCCATGTTTTCGCTCTCCGCGCTCGGGCTGCTGTACATGTACCTCATGGCCCGCAAGTCCTGGCTGCACAACGGCATTATGCTCGCCAGCATCCTGCCTATCGCCTTCGCCGCCAACATCGTGCGCGTGCTCGTGCTCGTGTTAATCACTTATCATCTCGGCGACGAAGCCGGTCAAGGCTTTCTGCACGGCACGGCCGGCATGGTGCTCATCATCACCGCGCTGCTGTTTTTCTTCCTGCTTGACGGCGTGCTGTCACGACTGACTTTCAAAAAGTAACTTCCCTCCGACCATCAAAATGACAGCCAACCCCAACAAAGTCGCCCTCATCACCGGCATCACCGGTCAGGACGGCGCCTACCTCGCCGAATTCCTGCTCGACAAGGGCTACGCAGTGCATGGCATCAAGCGCCGCACCTCCCTCTTCAACACCGACCGAATTGATCACCTGTACCACGACCGCCACGAAGCCGGCCGGCCGTTCTATCTGCACCACGGCGACATGACCGACTCTTCGTCACTCGTGCGCATCATTCAGGAAGTGCAACCGGACGAAATCTATAACCTCGCCGCCCAGAGCCACGTTGCCGTGTCGTTCGAAGAACCGGAATACACGGCCAACTCCGACGCGATGGGTGTGCTGCGGCTGCTCGAAGCCATCCGCATCCTCGGCCTGGAAAAGAAGACGCGCTTCTACCAGGCCAGCACTTCAGAGCTTTACGGTCTGGTTCAGGAAACGCCCCAGAAGGAAACCACGCCCTTCTACCCGCGCAGCCCCTACG
>PMIH01000005.1:0-33087 GCA_003158255.1 Rhodocyclaceae bacterium | reverse complement strand
GAAGACTTCGTCATCGCCACCGGCGTGCAATACAGCGTGCGCGACTTCGTCAATGCTGCCGGTGCCGAACTCGGCATGCAATTCCGCTGGCAGGGCGAGGGCGTCAATGAAGTCGGCTATCTCGGTGACCGGGCCGTGGTCAAGGTCGACCCCCGCTACTTCCGTCCGACTGAAGTTGAAACCCTGCTCGGCGATCCGAGCAAGGCCAAGCAGAAACTCGGCTGGACACCCAAGACCACCTTCAAGGAACTGGTCGCCGAAATGGTGCGCGAAGACCTGGCATCGGCGGAGAAGGACGAACTCATCAAGAAGCATGGCTACAAAACCATGAACCATCACGAATAGCCGGCGAACCGTGGAAAAATTGCCTGTACAAACTATGCCACTTAGTGGCACAATAATGATATGAGGCGCGTATTCAAAACGCGTAGCTTCAGCCGCTGGATGCGCAAGACGGAGCTAACCGATAGCGCCCTCTGCGTTGCAGTGGTGGAAATGTCTGAAGGTTTGATCGATGCCGACCTGGGTGGCGGTGTTGTGAAGAAGCGTGTGGGGCTGGCCGGGCGCGGCAAACGCGGTGGAGCCAGAACCTTGATTGCCACCAACAAGGGGAGTCGGTGGTTTTTTGTTTACGGTTTCGAGAAAAGCGATCGGGCCAACGTCACAGACGATGAACTGGAAGCACTGAAAGAGATCGCCACGGAGTTGTTAGCCAGAACAGGGCAGCAACTCAATGAAGCGGTAAACGATGGAGCGTTGCAGGAGATTTGCCATGACCACAAAGAGTAAGGCCAAGAGCCGAATCTTCGACGCCGTACACGAGACGGCTGCTGATCTCCATCGTCTCGGATTTATCGACAAGCGCAAGATGCGCAAGTTCGATGCCCTGTGCCTCGACCCTGTGCCGGCATACGACAGCGAAAAGATCCGCGCGCTGCGCGACCATCTCCAACTGAGCCAAGCCGTGCTTGCCGCCGTTCTGAACACAAGTTTGTCGACAGTGCGCAAATGGGAGATTGGCGATAAGCACCCCAGCGGCCCCTCCTTGAAACTATTGGACCTTCTGGAGCGCAAAGGTCTCGAAGCGGTTCTCTAACACCGCCCCTTGAACCTTGAACCTTGGACCTTGAACCTTGAATCTGGACTCTAAAATCTACGTTGCCGGCCATCGCGGCATGGTGGGCTCCGCCATCGTCCGTCGGCTACAGGCGGGCGGTTACACGCGCATCCTCACCCGCACGCACGCCGAGCTGGACCTGCTCGACCAGCGCGCCGTATTCGACTTCCTCGCCCAGGAAAAACCGGACTACATCTTCCTCGCCGCCGCCAAAGTCGGCGGCATCCAGGCCAACAACACCTACCGCGCCGAGTTCATCTACCAGAACTTGATGATCGAGGCCAACATCATTCACGGCGCCCATCGTGCCGGCGTGCAGCGTCTGTGCTTCCTCGGCTCATCGTGCATCTACCCGCGCGACTGCCCACAGCCGATCAAGGAGGAATACCTCCTCACCGGCCCGCTGGAGCAAACCAACGAGCCCTATGCCATCGCAAAGATCGCCGGCATCAAGCTCTGCGAAAGCTACAACCGCCAGTACGGCCGGCACTACATCTCCGCAATGCCGACCAACCTTTATGGCCCCAACGACAACTACGACCTCGCCAACAGCCATGTGCTGCCCGCCCTGTTGCGCAAGACACACGAAGCCAAGCAACGCGGCGACAAGCAACTCGTCGTCTGGGGATCTGGTCGCCCAATGCGCGAATTCCTCCACGTTGACGACATGGCCGACGCCTGCGTCTTCCTCATGGAAAAGGAAATCGGCGAAGGCCTCTATAACGTGGGCACCGGCACCGACGTCACTATCCGCGAACTCGCCGAGACGATCATGGAAACCGTGGCCTTCAAAGGTGAAATCGCCTTCGATGCCAGCAAGCCCGACGGTACACCGAGAAAGCTACTCGACGTCTCGCGCATGAAGGCGCTGGGCTGGCAAGCGCGCATTGGCCTGAGCGAGGGCATCCGCTCTACCTACGCCAGTTTCCTCGAATCGGCGGCTTCAAGTGGCGTACCACCACGACTGACTTTTTGACGACCAAGTCCAATGCGGTTACTGATCTCCAATCGACGGTTTCTGCTGATCGCCATCTTGATGGCAACAGCAAGCATTGCAGCTGCAATGCTGAAGCCGACAGCCACGCTCTCGATCGATACTCCGATCGTCAAGCTTGAAGACCAGGTACCGCGCCACTTTGGAGAATGGCAGGCACTGGACGAGGGCCTTTCACAAGTGGTGAGCCCCCAAGTCGAGCGCCGGCTGGAGATTTTCTACGCTGATACGCTCTCCCGTACCTACCAAAACGCCAATGGTGATCGCATCATGCTCTCCCTGGCCTACGGCAGAATCCAGAATCGCGAACTGCAAGTCCACAAGCCAGAGGTTTGCTATGTTTCCCAAGGGTTCCAGATCAAGGGACTACAGAAGGCTGATCTTGACCTCGGTACCACCACACTACCCACAATGCGCCTCATTGCCGTTCAAGGTGCTCGACACGAGCCCATCACCTACTGGATCCGCTCCGGCGACGAGGTCGTGAGGGGGTGGTACGAGCAGAATCGAGCCCGCATTTCTGCTGGGTTCCGAGGCATTATCAATGACGGCCTGCTTGTACGAGTCTCGTCGATTTCCGACGATTCCGCGCGAGCCTTTGAAGTTCAGGAGCGATTCATCCGCGACCTGCTTCTTGCGATTCAGCCGGCGCATCAGTACATGTTTCTCGGAAAGCGCCAAGGATGACCTTGGTCCCGGCAACGATACGCAAAGTCAGCGTCGTCATAAGGACGTTAAACGAGTCGCGCCACCTGCCCGCGTTGCTTGAAGGCATCCGAGAACAGCAGTGCCCGGGAATCGAAGTGGAAACCATAGTCGTCGACTCGGGTTCGACGGATGGCACCCTTGAAATTGCCAAGACCTATGGTGTATTTGTCATCCATATCCGCAGGGAGGATTTCTCCTTCGGCCGCTCATTGAATTGCGGCTGCGCTGCGGCGACTGGAGATGCCTTGGTAATTGTTTCCGGCCATTGCGTCCCCGCGACCAGGTATTGGATCAGCGGCCTGGTGGCTCACCTGGGCAGCCAGTCAATGGCGTACGTATACGGTGGCCAGATCGGCAACGCCAAATCCCATTTCAGTGAAAACAGAATATTCCAGAAGTATTTCCCGCCCGACGACCACCTGCCGCAGGAGGGCTTTTACTGCAATAACGCCAACGCAGTTCTGCTCAAATCCGCGTGGGAACGGTTCCGCTTCGACGAAACCCTCACTGGCCTGGAAGACATGCATCTAGCCAAGCGCATGCTCTCCGAAGGGTACCGGATCGGTTATGTGGCAAAGGCGAGCGTCTATCACTTGCATAGCGAGTCTTGGGCGCAGATTCGTCGCCGCTTCGAAAGAGAGGCAATCGCACTCCAGCACATCATGCCTGAAGTGCAACTGTCGCTGTTCGACGTAATTCGCTACTTCCTTCGAGCAACGGTAAGGGACTTGCTTTCAGCCCGGAGCGACAAATGCCTGTTGGCCAATGCCAAGGACATTGTCGTTTATCGCTTCGTGCAGTTCTTGGGTTCCTATCGGGGCAACCACATGCATAGACAACTGTCACGGGCGAGGAAGGAACAGTATTTCTATCCGAATCGCAAAGCCCAATCCCAGGCGAAGGACACTCACCAACTCAAGGAACAACAATGATGGCGAAGCAAAGAATCGTTGCCCTCCTACCAATGAAAGCAAACAGCGAACGTGTTCGCGGGAAGAACTTCCGTGACTTCAACGGCAAGCCGCTCTTTCGCTGGATTCTGGATACGCTGTTGTCGATCGAAGCGATCGACCAGGTAGTCATCAATACGGACGCACGGGCTATTCTTGCGGAGAACGGTCTGGTGGACACCGCCCGAATCAAGATCAGGGATCGCAAGCCGGAAATTTGCGGCGACTTCGTCAGCATGAACCTCGTGCTGGCCGATGACGTTGCCAACGTACCTGCCGATACCTATCTCATGACGCACACCACGAACCCCCTGTTATCCGTCGGCTCAGTCAAGGGGGCGCTGGACCTGTACCTGAAGGGCGTTGCTGAGCGAACCTGCGATTCTGTTTTCACGGTTAACAAGTTCCAGACCCGGTTCTATCGGGCCGATGTGAGTGCCATCAACCACGATCCGAACAATCTGATCAGGACCCAGGATCTTGAGCCATGGTTCGAGGAAAACTCCAATCTGTACATCTTTTCCAAGGCCAGTTTTGCCAGCACCAATGCGCGCATTGGCAAACAGCCGTTGATGTATGAGATGGGGCGGACCGAATCGGTTGACATCGACGACCAGGAAAGCTGGCACATGGCCGAGGCCATGTCGATGTACCTCATCAACAAGAAGAACTGAAATAGGGAGGATTTGATGAAGGTTCTTGTTACCTGTCCACCGATGGTGGGGATGATCGATGCGTTTCGGCCGATCTTCGAGAATCGAGGCGTGGAGGTCACTGCGGCCAAAGTTGTGCAAGTGCTGACGGAAGACGAACTATGTGCCTTATTGCCGGACTACGACGGCTGGATCATCGGTGACGACCCCGCCACCCGGCGGGTTTTCGAAGCCGGCAAGGCGGGTCGACTGAATGCCGCCGTCAAGTGGGGTATTGGCGTCGATAACGTCGACTTCAAGGCTTGCCAGGATATGGGAATACCGATCACCAATTGCCCGAACATGTTCGGCGGCGAGGTAGCCGATATTGCTGTGTCCTACCTGGTCGCCCTGGCTCGCGACACGTTCAACGTCGATCGCAGCGTGCGACGAGGGCTTTGGCCAAAGCCGCGGGGAGTTTCACTCAGCGGCAAGGTTCTCGGGCTCATTGGACTGGGCGACATCGGGCGAAGCCTAGCCAAACGGGCCCTGGCTGCCGAAATGAAGATAGTCGCCTATGACCCGTTTTACAGAGGCGAGCTTCCCGCCGGCGTCGAACTTGCCCCCTGGCCGACGCGGATCGACGAAGCGGACTTCCTTGCATTCACCTGTTCGCTGACAAAGGACAACCGACATATGCTGAACGACGCCACCCTGGCTGGGTGCAAGCCGGGTGTGCGTATTGTCAACGTGGCCCGCGGCCCGCTTATCGATGAAGCGGCACTTATTCGCGCGCTACAGGCGGGCCACGTCCATTCGGCCGCCCTGGACGTGTTCGAAGTCGAGCCGTTGCCCATGGAGTCGCCCTTGCGCGAGATGCCGAACACCATTTTCGGTTCTCATAACGGTTCGAATACCGTCGATGGCGTTGTCCGGTGCAGCCATATCGCCATCGATACCCTGCTCGGCTTTCTTGATGTTCCGCCGGCCAAGTGACTAGCCCCAAGCAAGGTCCGGCGGTCATCATCACCGGGGCCGCCGGCGGCATTGGCACGGCTTTGCTTGCCGCTTTCGATGCCGTGGGCTGGCAGGTGGTGTCGACCGATATTCTCCCGCTCGAACGGCCAGCCCACATCGTTGGCGACGCCACCTTGTTCAGCGACCCCGACTCACCGGAGGCCGCCCGACTTATTGAAGAACTGCGCTCGGCAACCCAAGGTCGGCTCACGGCGCTGGTGCTCAATGCGGCTTATCAGGTGGTGAAGCCTTGCGAGCAACTGAGTGCCGACGATTGGCAAAAGACCCTTGCCGTCAATCTGCTGGCGCCTTTCTGGTTATCGCAGGCATTCCTGCCGGAACTGGAAACCAATCGCGGTTCCATACTCGCCATTTCGAGTATTCACGAGAAGCTCACCAAGCCCGGTTTCGTTGCCTACGCAACGAGCAAGGCGGCACTGTCCGGAATGGTACGGGCGATGGCCGTAGACCTGGGAGGGCGGGTTCGCTGCAATGCAATTTGCCCCGCCGCCATCGCCACACCCATGTTGCGCGCGGGCTTCGAGGGCCAGCCCGATGCCTACCGCGCCCTGGAGGCGCATCACCCGATAGGACGCATCGGCACGCCCGATGAAGTGGCGGCCACGGCATTGTTCGTCTGCTCTGACGCCGCGAGCTTCATGACCGGGGCCTGCCTCGATCTCTCTGGCGGCATCAGCGTCCGCTTGCACGACCCCGTGTGAGAGCGGCATGAGAGCCTTCTCCCGCCGACTCTGGCACTCGCCCACCTTTACCACGTGGGGAAGTCTTGGCGTCCGCTTGTCCGGTGTAGTTGTCATCCTGCCCCTGGTTCTTATACGCTTTGCCCCGGCGGAAGTGGCGGTCTGGCAGCTCTTTGCCACGCTCATTACGCTGACCCTCATGTTCGACTTCGGGCTCTCCCCCACCTTTGCCCGTCTTCTTGCCTACGCTAGGGGCGGCGCCCCGCTGGAAGCCATGGTGGACATGCGCCAGCCCGTCACTGCGCCCGCAACGGCCAACCCGGACGAAACGGCGGCCCGGGTGTTTTCCACCCTGGTTTGGCTCTATCCGCGCCTCGGCGGCGTGATCGTCCTTCTCCTCGCCGTTGTTGGAACCTTTGCCCTCCAGCATCCCGTCGACCAGACCGCCGACCACTTCGCTGCCTGGGCCGCCTGGGCCGTCGTGCTCGCCAGCTCACTTTTCGGTTTTCTCGGCAACGCCTACGCCGCAGCGCTACAGGGCATGAACAGCATTGCCCCCCTGCGACGATGGGAAGTTGCCACCGGCCTGGCGCAAATCGCTTCCGCCCTTGCCGTCCTTGCCCTGCATGGCGGCCTGCTGGCCTTGGTGGTCACCTACCAATGCTGGGTCGTCGTCAACTTCTACCGCAACCGTCGCCTTCTCAAGGCCCTGCACCCTCAACTATTCGCCCTTCCACCAAGCCGCGACCTCAAAGTGCTCGAAGTCATGTGGCCCGCCACTTGGCGCAGCGGAGTTGGCGTCCTGATGAGCCAAGGGATAATTCAGTCCAGCGGCGTCATCTACAGCCAGCTTGCGCCGGCCGCGGAGGTCGCTTCCTATTTGCTCTCCCTGCGGGTTATCACCACCATCAGTCAGTTCGCCCAGGCACCCTTCTACAGCAAGCTGCCGCGATTGACGGAACTCCATGCCGCCGGGCAGCGGGAGCAACAACTTGCCATTGCCCAACGGGGCATGCATCTGGCGCACTGGATCTTCGTTTTGGGCGTGCTTACAACCACAGCCTTCGTCGGCCCCCTTTTGACCATAATCGGCAGCCACACCGCCTTTGTCGCCCCAGCCATCTGGGCCGTCATGGGGCTGGCCTTCTTCGTCGAGCGCTTCGGCGCCATGCACCTGCAGCTCTACAGCCTCACCAACCACATCGTTTGGCATATCGCCAATGGGGTGACCGGCGTCATCATGGTCGCGGTGGCGACCGTACTCTATCCAGCCATCCAAGCCATGGCCTTCCCCGTTGCCATGCTAGTCGCCTACGCCGGTTTCTACGCCGTCTATTCAGCGCGGAAATCCGTCACCGCACTAGATATCCATTTTCTTTCCTTCGAGAGATTGACATCACTGGCGCCGGCATGCGTTTTGGGGCTTGGGCTAGGCGCGTCAATTGCGATTTCAACAAAGGCATAACCGCCATGAACGACAACATAGACCCCCTCGTGCTTCAGCGGGATACTCTCAACCCTTACCGTGTCGGTCTCGGACTTGCCTGGTACCAACTGAAGTGGGATCTGCGGCCTGAAGCGTGGCGCTCCCGTAGCGTGGTCAGGTCCTGGAAGAATCGTTTTGCAGGCAATAGGGCGGTTATTCTTTGCAACGGGCCGAGCCTTCTGAAGGTGGACTTCGATGCCCTCCGGAATAGTGGCGTCTACTGCTTTGGTCTCAACAAGATCAATCTCTTGTTCGAGAAAACCGAGTTCCGTCCCTCTTGCGTTGTTGCCGTCAACCAATTTGTCATTGAGCAAAACGCGAGTTTCTATAACACGACAGAGCTTCCCCTCTTCCTCAGCAATTGCGGTGTGGGCCTAGTGCGGGGGCGGCCCAACGTGGCATTTCTCTCCAGTACGGTATTCCCGAAGTTCTCGCGAGATTGTTCGGTGGGAATCTTCGCAGGCGGCACGGTTACCTTCGTGGCACTCCAACTGGCCTTCCATATGGGTTTTACCGATGTTGCCCTCGTAGGAGCGGACCACAATTTCGCCACCAAGGGCCCGGCTAACCAGACAGTTGTTTCCGGGGAAAAAGACGAAAGCCACTTCGATCCCAACTACTTCGCGGGTGGCGTCAAATGGCAACTGCCAGACCTGCTTCAAAGCGAGGTGGCTTACACAATGGCGCGAGACATGTACGCAGCGTTCGGACGGCGGGTGGTTAACGCGACCGAGGGAGGGAAGCTGGAGGTGTTTGATCGCATGCCTGTTAGTGACTTCCTCGGGGACGTATCCGTGCCCGACCGGACTCAGTGATGACGCCGGCGTCTTGCTCACGTCTTCTCCAAGCCGTCTAGAAACAAAATAGGCGAGAAAGCCGTGCTGTTGGGAACATCTAAACGACTACCTATGGGAACTATTGCCATCAACAAGACGCCAACTTCGTCCTTCGATGCTGGGACGCCCATCGGTGATGCCATAGTCATCTTCTTTCTGCCGCTCATATTGAATGTGCCGGTCATTACGCATGAGGCGGTTTCACGGTCAATGATTTCCGCCGTGATATCTATCTTTATATTGAAGAATCTGTTGCTGTACCCCACATTGTCGATTCGCTTTCGGGACAAGGCCCGCGAGGCAGTTGCCCACGTCTTGGGCGGAAGTAGTCCAATTGCGAATGTCCTGGCGTTGTTCCTTCTCTTGTTTGCCCTTGCTGACCTGCGCGGTGCGTTTAACGGGTTTTCGCACCCATTCAGTTTCATCGGCTTGGCCTTCTTGACCTTCGGTACCTTTGTCTATGGCCTGACAGTATTTGCGCTCAACACCCGAACGACTCAACGGACGTTTCTTCTCGGAGCGCTATCTTATGGGCTCTGCGCCTTTGTCTTGGCCAACTTCGCTGGACATTTCCTTGGGGTGGTCGCGAATAGCGGCCTTGAGGAGGCAGGGCCGAATAAGATGCTTTCCTGGGTGGGCATCACCAAAGAACGCATCGTTTTCCCCTTCTCAGGTGGGCTGAATAATTTTGGCATCATGGCCTGTATGTGCTTTGTTGCTTGGGCGCTGCAGTTTTCCGCTGCACGAACACTCGTGAAAAAACTTTTTGCGCTTGGTCTTGCAGGCGTAGGACTTTGCGGGGTGGTGCTAACTGACACAAGAGGAATGTTCTTGGTTGCAGCTCTGGCCATATCTTTGTCGGTTGCTGGTTCGCGATTCGCAGGAGTTCGAAACCGTCTCAAATGGTTGCCGTATGCGTTGCCACTGGTTCCGCTCATCCTTATCGGAATGATCGAATCCATTTCCTATCTCGGTCTCGCGGACTTATTCCAACGGGAGGGGCAGTTTGCGCTAAGGCTGGGACTTGCGAGCGGTCGAGATGTAATCTGGAAAGCGGTTCTTCACACATTTACATCCTTTGACCCGATTCAGATCATCGGGTACGGGACATACGGTCAGATTACTTCGGGAGCCAGCAAGGAATTTTCTTGGGTCTTCCTTCAAATTGGCGGCCTTACAGCTGCGAGCGTTCATAACGCAACGCTACAGGTATTGGTTGATGTTGGCTATGTTGGGCTAATAGTCTGGATTATCCTTTGGACGCGTGTCTTCGTTGGGTTGCAGACGTGTCTGGCGATTAGTGCAAATTGTCCGCGCCGACGAATGTTGGTTGGTCTAATCCTTGTAATGATGTTCAGTGGGTTCACCGAGGCGGGCGGTACCGTATATCAGGCGGATTCTTTCGGGATCTTCTTGGTCCTATTGGCCGCATTAGTTGGGTATGACTACAAGAGTGAGGATGGGTGAAGACATCGATCACTTCACCGCGCAGACGGTTGCCGCACACACTTTATTGCCTTGCCTCGCACTGGAGCGGGCCCGATATTTTGCTGAGCCTTGGGTTTGAATGACAACGCCCGTTGAACATGGATAGGCAGGACTTGACGAGTTATGGATGACCGGTCGGACATTGCCATTATCATCGCGGTCTACAACGGCGCAGCGGTGATCAACCACTGCTTGCAGAGCATTCGCATGCAATCCCTTCGTCCGCGCGAGGTGATTGTAGTTGACGGCAATTCCTCGGATGGGACGCAGGATCTGGTGAGGGATAACGGCGATATCGTTACAACGTTAATTTCCGAACCAGACGGTGGTATTTATGACGCATGGAACAAAGGAATTGCGAAGGCTTCTGCCGAGTGGGTGATGTTCCTTGGCTCGGACGATATTCTTGCGCAGACGGATACCCTGAAGTCGCTGGCGAGCTTTGCCGCAAGGGAGGCTAGCGCGTCAGCCTTGGTGTACGGGCAAGTTGAGTACGTCGATTCCCATGGCGAGCTTGTGGAGCGGCTCGGGGATGAATGGAGCAAGCTGCGAAACAGGATGAATTTTGAGATGAGCTTGCCGCATCCAGGGCTGCTGCATCGGCGAAGTCTCTTTCTAACGCATGGCTGTTTCGATACTTCCTATCGAATCGCTGGCGATTACGATCTGATCCGTCGAATCATCAAGACCGGTGATCCAAGCTTTTTCCCTGGGGTAATAGTTCGGGCTGGTGTTGGAGGCGTATCGACCCGTCCCGGGATGATCCTGTTGAGCATTCGGGAGGCGGGTCGGGTGATCGAGCGCAGCGACGGACGTCGGCCGCTGCGGTGGTACTGGACGCTGGCCAAGGGTAGTGCGAAGTACGCGCTGATTAGAGTCCTTGGGCCCGACTCGCTTGCACGGATCAGGCGGGCCCTCAAGGGCGCCTGATAGGTCCAATTGCGCTGTTCTATAAGAATGGTTGCCCGCCTGCGCGGGCGATGCCTTCGAGCGGGAGGAAGCTAAGGTTGCGCGTACTTCAGGCCCACAATCGCTACAGACTCCCCGGCGGCGAGGATACGGTCGTTGAGAACGAAAGGCTGCTTCTGGAGGAAGGGGGGCATGCAGTTGCTCAGCATATTGTATTCAATGACGATGTTGACCCGGCTGGTCTCGGTGCAAGAATTGTGGCGGCGCGCGATGTGGTTTGGAACCGCGCGTCTGCGGCTGCCCTGGTGCGAGCGATCAAGGACTTTCGGCCAGACGTCGTTCATGTGCACAATACGTTCGCCAAGCTGAGCCCTCTTGCTATTCGCGCAACGCGCGAAGCGGGAATCCCTGTCGTTGTCACCCTTCACAACTACCGCCTTGTCTGTGCGAACGGCCTGCTCTTACGCTGCGGGGCGCCGTGTACGGCGTGCGTCGACGGGGGGCGATTCAATGGAATCCTCCACCGGTGCTATCGCGGGCAACTCGCCGCAACCATAGCCATCTCTGCAGCCAGCCCGGTACATTGCCTTTTGGGCACGTATACCGGTCGCGGTATTCGGGTCATTGCGCTGAGCCAATTTGCGCGGCGTCTGTTTGCCAAGGCGGGCTTGGACGAGAACGTCATGGTGGTCAAGCCAAACTTCGCCTTTGCTCAACCCGCACCGCAGGCGGGCGAGCGACAGAATCGAGTCGTCTTCGTCGGGCGACTGGCCCAGGAGAAGGGCGTCGATCTCATCGTTGAGGCGTGGCGCGTGGCACGTCCAGCCGGTTGGGAACTTTTCGTGGTTGGGGATGGGCCCATGAGGAACGATTTGGAGAAACGGTTTCCGGAGGTTTCATTTTTTGGCTGGCGGCCGGCAAGCGAGGTTCGGGAACTCATGGCCAAGAGCCGCTTCCTGGTCATGGGCTCTCGTTGCTTCGAGGGTTTGCCGATGGTCCTGGGAGAGGCGTTCTCCGTTGGCACGCCCGCTATCGTTCCCAACATTGGTGCCATGGCTGAGTACGTTGATGATGGATTGAGCGGCACACATTTTTCGGCTGGATCGAGTGGGGCTCTGGCCGAAGTATTGGCCAGAATGGGCACGCTGGAGCCACAGGCGTGGCGGGCACTCTCGCAAGGGGCATTGCAGCGCTACGAGACTACGTTCTCGCCGAGTGCGAATCTGGCCCTACTTGAAGATATCTATCGTTCGGTTATCAACGATGCCTTCTAGCGAGTCTGAATATCCGCCTAAATGCTGCCGTCATTTGCCCGAAACCAGTGGTGAGGTTCAAAAATTGAGACTCCTCGTCTTTGGGATCAACTTCGCACCTGAACTGACAGGTATCGGCAAGTACACCGGTGAAATGGCCGAGTGGTTTGCCGGCCGCGGCCATCGTGTCGAAGTGGTGACGGCACCCCCCTACTATCCCGAGTGGAAGGTGCGCAGCGGCTTCTCTGGAAGCCGTTGGGTGCGTCACTTATGGGGTCCCGGCGCGGATATCCAGGTCACCCGTTGCCCCTTGTGGCTGCCACGCAAGGTCACTGGCATGAGACGCCTGCTTCATCTTTCCAGTTTTGCGATTTCAAGTATTCCCGCGCTGGTTTCCGCAGCGATGCGCCGTCCCGCTGTATTGATGCTTGTGGTGCCCACTCTGGCCACCGTACCTGCTTCGCTAATGGTGGCTTGGCTATGGCGTATACCGATTTGGCTTCACGTCCAGGATCTTGAAGTCGATGCAATGCTCAGCATGAACATCGTCGGTGGCGGTCATCGTTTCGGAAGATTCGCTTTGGCAGTCGAATCATGGCTGCTGCGACGATTTGACCGTGTGTCCAGCATCTCTACAAGAATGGTGGAGCGCTTGGTGGAAAAGGGCGTCGCACGTGATCGCGTCTTCGAATTTCCCAACTGGGTGGACCTGGAAAGCATCCAGCCCTTGGATGGCCCAAACCCTTTGCGTTCGGCACTGGGCCTGAGGGAGGAAGACATATGTATTCTCTATTCGGGAAATATGGGCGAAAAGCAGGGCATCGAGGTTGTGGTTGAGGCGGCGCGGCTGCTCGCTACCAGGCAGGACATTCGGTTTGTCCTGTGCGGCGACGGCGCTGCTCGGGAGCGTTTGCAGAAAACATCTGAGGGGCTACCCAATATTGCGTGGTGGCCGCTTCAGCCAGCGGACCGTCTCAATGCACTCCTCAATGCAGCCGACATCCATGTATTGCCGCAAAGGGCAGAAGCGGCTGACTTGGTCATGCCTTCAAAGCTGACGGGAATGCTGGCCAGCGGCCGAGCGGTGGTTGGCACTGCGGACGCCGAAACCGGCCTAGGTACCGTGTTGGCTGATTGCGGTGTCCGCGTCGATCCGGGAGATCCGGCAGCGCTGGCCAGTGCCATCGCTGCCCTCGCCAGCGACCGCGAGCAGCGTGCAGTCCTGGGGCGGCGCGGACGGCAATACGCAATGAAGCATCTTTCTCGCGATCGGATTCTTGCGACGGTGGAAGAGCAACTGATTACCTTGGGCGCGCGGTGACCTACCCGACGGTATCGATGGATATGAGGTGCTTCGCACCGATGGCGACAGGCGTGCGCTGAGTTTCAACACGCCTGGCACTTGATAGGAGGTTGTTCTATGCGTTACGAATTTGTGCTTTCCACGTTGCGGCGCCTACAGGCTGAGGGCTCGCTGGCTCCCACGGACACTGTGCTGGCAATCTGCGCTTCCGAATTGGAGAGGCAAGTCTTCCTGGAGGCAGGATTGCGGACAACGACGATTTCGAACCTGGACGACAGACTCGGCGCGCCTGACTATGCTCCCTATGCTTGGAGCTACCAAGATGCACAGCAGCTGAGCTTCGATATAGCGTCGTTCGATCACGTGTTCGTGTCCGACGGGTTGCATCACTGCGATTCACCCCACCGGGCGCTGCTGGAAATGTTCCGGGTGGCGCGTAAGTCGGTGATTGTGTTCGAGTCGCGCGACAGCCTGCTGATGCGAATTGGGACTCGCCTAAGAATGGTGGCGACGTACGAAGTGGAGGCGGTAGTCGGTAACGGCCTCAGTCATGGCGGCGTCAACAATACCGAGGTGCCGAACTTCGTTTACCGGTGGACGGAGCGCGAATTCGAGAAGACGATCGCGTCCTTCCATCCCGCTGGGCCCTGTCGGTTCAAGTATTTCTACAGCATGAATCTGCCCATGGCCCGTGTAAGGATGAGCGGAAGCCGACTGAAGTTGCTGGCCTTACGGTTGGCCATGCCGTTTGCCAAACTAGTGGAACTCATTCTGCCGTCACAGGGCAATTCGTTCTGCATGGTGGCGCGGAAGCCGAATGTGGAGGAGTATTGGCCATGGCTGGAGATGTCAGATGGCAAGATCCGCTTTCGGCGCAGTTACGCGGATAGATTCCGGGCGGCGCGTTAGAGATGTGACGCGTCAGAACTTAAGTGGCCCGCCGCGGTTACGGTTAGGTGCTCGGCAATGGGATCGATGTCTACTGTGTCTCTAAGATGTGCGCGGTCACCGACCCTTGCGAAGGGGCTGGTAGTCCTCAATCACCGTTCAGCGTGGGAGTTGGCGATACATGGATGACGGCTGCCGCAAGCTACTCGCATTCCTCGTCACAGCAACATTTGCCGCAACTGCAATAGCTGCCGATGTCAGTCTCTTCGTCTCACCGAAGGGGGATGATGCCTGGAGCGGCTTACACGAGCTTGAGACGTCCGCCAAGTCGGATGGGCCAGTAAAGTCCTTGACTCAGGCGCAGCAACTGGCTCGGGGCCTGCTTACCCGGATGCGATCCGGAGAACTTGCCAGAAGTACGATTCGGGTTGTCTTGCTGCCCGGCGAGTATGTTCTGCGCGCTCCCCTCGTCTTTGATCCGGCAGATTCTGGCTTCACGGACGCGCCAGTCATTTATGAAGCACAGAGCCCTGGGAAAACGGTTCTCACAGGCGGTACCCGACTCTCGATCCAGCGGATCGAGGAAGGAATCGTTAGCTTTGGCGCGCCTGAAGGCCAGGTAGCGGCGATTGTTGGGGGCAGTCAGTTATTCGTGCAAGGGCAGCGAGCGACCCTGGCACGAATGCCCGATGCCGGAAGCTATTGGTTTGTCGATAAGCCGATGGAGCTGGCGGGGGTGGCCGGGGTGGCGGGCGAGTCTCGTCGCGAAGCCTTCGTTCCGGAACGGGCGGCCATGGAATGGCTGGCGCGTATTCCACCGGCAGAGCGGGGCCGCGCTATCTTGAATGTAATGAGTTCCTGGTCAGCCGGAAAGCATCGCTTAGCCGAGGGTGCTCCGCCGGGTGCCATCCGCGTCAGACCTGCCCAGGGGTGGCCATTTCTCAATTTCGGCATGAGTCAGCGTTTCTTCGTCGAAAACGTGTCGCTGGCACTTGATAAACCTGGGGAATGGTACTGGGATGCGAACGTGATTCGTTACATTCCCCGTTCAGGCGAGCGTGCCGAATCCTTGGCGGCAGTCTTGCCCATGCTCGACAGCCTCATCGAGATACGTGGTAATCCGCTAGCGACGGCAAGGGTGGAGAACTTATGGTTCAGAGGAATTGCGTTCAGGCACACGCGCGCCTTGACGCCGCGCGACGGGTACTTTGATCAGCAGGCTGCTGTGGCGATTGGAGCTGCCGTTGAGGTCGATGGTGCCCGCAACCTTCGCTTCGAGGCCTGTGAGTTTTCGGCGTTAGGTGGGTATGGCATATGGTTTAGAAGAGCCGTTCGCGATTCAGTTGTCACAGGAAGTGTGTTCAACGATCTTGGCGCGGGAGGCGTGAAAGTGGGGCTCGCCGAGCAGCTCGTGAACGACACTAATGGCACAGGAACGAACACAATCACTGGCAACACTATTACAAATACGGGGAAAGTCTATGTTGGCGCGGTTGGCGTCTGGGTTGGGCAAAGCTTCGATAACGAAATTTCGTTCAACACCATTGCCAATACCACCTACAGCGGGATTTCTGTGGGGTGGACGTGGGGTTTCGCCGAAGCACGCTCGGGCCGCAACCGAATCCTCGGCAACCTGCTGTTCAACATCGGACAGGGGGCGCTGTCGGACATGGCGGCGATCTATCATCTTGGTATTGCACCGGGGACGGTGATTTCCGGCAATCTAATCCGTGAGGTGCGTGGTTACCGAGGGTACGGACCTGGTGCCTGGGGTATCTACCTCGATGAGGGCAGCTCAAATCTGGTAGTGGAGAACAATGTCGTGACCGGGACGGATTCGGGAGGGCTGCACCTGAATTTGGGACATTCTAACGTTGTTGCACACAATGTCTTTGCAGGCGGCGATTTTGGCGAATTGGTGGTCACCCGCTCCGATCCGGCGACAAAGCTGGATTTCCGCGACAACCTTCTACTTCCAGCAGGTGAAAAGGTATTCGTCGGGTTCGCGAAGTCACCGGATGTAATCTTTTCTGCCAACAGGGTGTCGGCAAGTATCGCGGGGCGCGCCATCGACATGGCTTCGTGTGGAGGTGGTTGTACTGCGAGTCAGGACAAGTTGACCACGGGGACGCAGCCGCGCTCCGTCGTGGTTTCAGACGCAAACGGCAGTTTCGCCAAGATGGCGGCCCGCGTTGTTGCAAGTGCAGGCCGAGTGTCGGGGAATGGCGAGTCAATTCTCTCCGCACCGGCAGCCGCCGAACTCCCTGTGGTGAGTCGGCGTCCTGTCTCCTCGCTCGCACCTACCAAGGATTTCGCTGTTGATTTTGGTTTGGCAACCGAAGATGTCCGGCCCTTGGAACTCAATTACGAACCCAAGGACGATAGACGCGCCATCCGCGTCTTGCGGGGCCGCGACATTCCGGGCGGCGCCTGCCTGCTGTTCGAAGATGGCCCGCAGTTCCGCAATCGCTACGATCCGCATGCTTTTGCGCGCGTCAACTTCGAGTCAGGCGACGTCGGCGGCGAGTTTTCCGTCAAGTCCGATCCTGAAAGCAATTTGATCTACGAGTGGCGCGACGAGGGTAGGCCCTATCAAACCGGCCCCTGGTTGCGCATATCGGCCAAGGGCATAGAGACACACGAGCGGCTACTTACGAAACTGCCACCGGGGCCGTGGCTTCAGTTTTCGCTCCACGTGCCGCTGGGGGAGCGAGCGGGCAAGTGGCGGCTATCGGTGGTCGATGGCGCCGGGAAGTCCCAGGTTTTCGACAACCTTCCGATCAAATCGAGAGACTGGAAGCAACTCAACTGGGTTGGCTTCATCTCCGATGCGAATGTCAAAACGGAGACCTGCGTCGGGCAGATCCGGGTCAGCAGACAGAAATAGGGCATTGCTACTCACAACAAGCGAAAGTTGGAATTCATGGAAGTCGTTCTGCGCCTCGACACAAAACATCAACTCGGAGAAGGAATCGTCTGGATTGAGGACGCGGCTGCACAGATGGGGGCGTTCTTCTGTGTTGATATTCACGACCGAAACATTGTCAGTTTTGGCGTGGACTCGGCGAGTTGCCGTATCTGGGAGGCGCCGGAACGAGTCGGCTGGATTATCCCCACCGCAGTAACCGGGCTCTATCTCGCCGGTTTTCAAAGTGGCTTTGCTCTGCTTGGCTTGGGAGATGGAGTGGACGTCCTCAAGGTCACTCCGGCATTTCCAGATCGCCCTTTCATGCGGCTAAACGATGCCTGCGCCGACTGCAATGGAGTCGTCTGGGCCGGCAGCTTAAATTGTGACGATGAGACCAGCTCGGACGGCGAACTGTTTCGCTATTCCGCCGATGACCGCTTGATCGCGGTTGATACGGACTATTGCGTGGCGAATGGGCCGGCGATCAGCCCCGACAACCGTCTATTTCTCCATACTGACAGCGGCAGGCGAATAATCTACGCATTCGATTTCGATGCCACGTACAGTGCTCTTCAGAACAAGCGCATCTGGCGAAGCTTCGATGTTGCGGAAGGTTCGCCGGACGGAATGTGCTTCGATGCGGCAGGAAATCTTTGGGTCGCGCATTGGGGTGCGGGGCTAGTTAGCCAGTTCGCGCCGACCGGAGCATTGCTCCAGCGTGTCCGTCTACCGGTATCGAACGTGACCAACCTCGCGTTTGGCGGACCCCACCTTGATCGCTTGTTTGTCACGACTGCGAGCGTGGGCCTGGATGCAGAGACTCTCAGCCAAGAAAGGCTGGCCGGCGGCATTTTCGAAATTGTCGGACATGATTCCACGGGGCTACCGACTCGACGCTTTGGTTCCCGTCAAGATCGTCCTAATTCACTACCACCTTCGGCCTCCCTGGTCACCGATTCGACTACGCCAATCGTGAAACGCCAATAACCTTCGGGGCGCCTGACCCGCAAGAGATAATATCCGCCGCTTTTGAGGTTGTCACATGAACACTAAGTTGGTGAAGCCAGCGGCGACGCGAGCACGTCGGCGGCATGCGCCGGAGTTCAAGGCGCAGGAGATTGAGCCGGATATGCAGCCCGGGGTGTCGGTAGCGGGTGAAGCGTCGGCGAACGGGTTGTGAACGGCGTCAAGCAGCATGGCGTTGCTAGCCGGTTTGGGCGAATGCTCGAACTACAACGCCTATGGGGAGACGGTGGCGGACCTGTGGTTCGCACCGGATGCGTTGTACGGGCAAGGTACACGAGTTCGTCGAGCCGTTGGCCTTCGTACGCGAGTCGCCGGCCTTCGCGCGGCTGGATGCGGGCTACCGCGAGGATCTGGCGCAGACGCAGGCGTAGGCGCTGCGCCCGCACATGGAAATGCCGCATGGCGCGGTACTGCAGCTGCCGGATGATGCCCCCTGGGCGCGCTGCGGGCTGGCCCGTGCCGACGCTGTGCCGGGGCTTTGCGACGGCCGGCGGCCGCAAGGCGGCGGCGGGNNTACCACCACGACTGACTTTCGCTGCGGGCCATTGATCCCCGCAGGTATTATTCCTTCTTCATTCCACGCGAATTGCTTTCGATCATGACTCTCCTCCCCGTCATTCTTTCCGGTGGCTCGGGCACGCGCCTGTGGCCGCTCTCGCGCGAGCACTACCCCAAGCAGTTGTTGCCGCTGGTCGGCGACGATTCGCTGTTGCAAGCCACGGTCCAGCGGCTCGATGGCCTGCCGGGAGTTGCCGAACCCCTGCTGATCTGCAACGAGGACCACCGCTTCATCGTCGCCGAACAGGTGCGCGCGCTCGGGCGCCAGGGGGCCGTGCTGCTGGAGCCAGTGGGCCGCAACACGGCGCCGGCGATGACGCTGGCGGCCTTGTGGGCGCAGCACGAAGGCAAGGACCCGGTGATGGTGGTGATGCCGGCCGACCATGTGATTCTGGATGGAGATGTGTTCCGCGCCACGGTGCGCCGGGCGGCGGCGCTGGCCGAAGCCGGCATGGCGGTGACCTTCGGCATTACGCCGGACTGCCCGGAGACGGGCTACGGTTACATCCAGCGTGGGGCTGCTTTGGCCGGCGATTCAGGTGGCTTTGCGTTGGCCCGCTTTGTCGAGAAGCCGGACCGGGCGACGGCACAGGCGTATCTCGATAGCGGCGATTACCTGTGGAACAGCGGCATCTTCGTCATGAAGGCGTCGGTCTGGCAGGCGGCGATCGCCGTTTGCCGGCCGGACATTTTGGCGGCCTGCGAAGCGGCGTTGGCTCGGCCGCAGGCGGATGGCGATTTCGTGCGGGTGGCGAAGGAGGCGTTTGCCGCCTGCCCGGCGGATTCGATCGATTACGCGGTGATGGAGAAGATCACGGCCGGCGTGGCCGGCTTGCCGGCGGCGGCGGTGATTCCTTTGTCGGCCGGCTGGTCGGATGTCGGGGCCTGGGATTCGCTCTGGCAGGTATTGCCGAAGGATGCGGCGGGCAATGCGCATCGCGGCGACGTGATGCTGCACGACACGACCGACACGCTGGCGTTTTCGGAAAGCCGGTTGGTGGCCTGCGTGGGGGTGCGTGACCTGGTGGTGGTGGAAACGCCGGATGCGGTGCTGGTGGCGCACAAGGACCGGACGCAGGAGGTGAAGCAGATTGCCGAGCGTTTGAAGCGCGAGAAGCGTGGCGAGGCGCAGAGCCACCGCAAGGTGCATCGGCCGTGGGGCACGTACGACGGCGTCGATGCCGGCGAGCGCTTTCAGGTGAAGCGGATTGTGGTGAAGCCGGGGGCGACGCTATCGTTGCAGATGCACCACCACCGCGCCGAGCATTGGGTGGTGGTGCGCGGAACGGCGAAGGTGACACGGGGCGAGGAGGTGCTGCTGGTGTCCGAGAACGAATCGACCTTCATTCCGCTGGGCATGAAGCACCGGCTGGAGAACCCCGGCCGGGTGCCGCTGGAGATGATCGAGGTGCAGTCGGGGGCTTATCTGGGCGAGGACGATATCGTGCGGTTCGAGGATAGCTATGGCCGGCACGGGAAGTAACGCCAAAGCGGCGCAAATTGACAGGCGACACCCTGCCCGCTATCTTCAGCCGTATGGAATCCCTCGTGAATGTCGATATCGATACGCAGCGCGCCGCCAGGGCCTTTGTCGCAAGGGTCGCAGGACAATTCGACATGGCTGGCGCCATTCTTTTCGGCAGCCGGGCGCGCAAGTCGCATCGCGAGGACAGTGATGCTGATGTGGCGATACTTCTACACGGCCATCCTGGCAACTTCGTCGCAACGAAATTGGCGATGGCCGACCTCGCCTACGACGTGTTGCTGGAAACGGGCGTTCGCGTTCAGCCGCTCCCCATATGGGAAGAGGAATGGCAGCATCCTGAGACCTATTCCAACCCTCGATTGCTGCATAACATCGACCGCGAAGGAATTCGCCTTTGAAGGCGCGCGACCTCATGGCGAAAGCCATCCGGGCCGCGACTTCAGCCCAGGTATTGCTTCAAAGCGGGGACGCTGACGGTGCTTGCAATCGGGCCTACTACGCCATGTTCGACGCGGCTCGCGCTGCCTTGCTGGCATCTGGCGCGCCAGTCGAAGCCGAGGTGGCCAGAACACACAATGGCTTGATTGCCGCGTTCAGTCTGCACCTGGTGAAGACCGGCCGCGTGCCGATAGAACTCGGGAGGGCCCTCAACAAAGCCGAGGAACTTCGCTTGGTAGCGGATTACAAGGGCGACCCCATTGGAATCGGTGACGCCACGTGGGCAGTGCAACAGGCGCAGACTTTCGTGCAGGCGATGCAGACCACATTCATACCTTAGTAAGGGGCGAACGTACATATAGATATTGACGTATGTTGGTTAGTCGTTATACTCTATGTGTATGCCGAAGACTGCGCGTGCCCTTTTGCAACTCCCGCCCGCCACTGCTGCCGCCCTCGAGAAACTTGGCGCGGACCTGGCGGTGGCTCGGTTGCGTCGCAAGGAGTCCTTGAAGACTTGGGCGAAACGCATGGGGGTTTCGGTTCCTACGGTGCAGCGCCTCGAAGCCGGCGATCCCGCTGTTGGCATCGGCATCGTTGCGACTGCACTGTGGCTCATCCAGCGAGACGGAGAGCTGAAGAATCTCGCGGCGCCGGAACACGACCAAGGCGCTATCGAGATGAATGTCCGGGCGGCCCTTGAGCTAGGCCGCAGCCGCGCCCGGGCCTCGGCTGAAGCGCGCGTACGCAAGAGCCAGGCGAAGGGTTGAGATGCGTCTGGACGATCTGTACCTCTGGTACCTGGGGGACCCGGCCGCGCCGCGCTACGTTGGCGCGCTGAAGCTGGTCGCCGCCGGCAAGGGCGTCTCCTTGCGCTACGGCGCGGAGTGGTTGAACACCGGGTTCGCGCTGAGCGAGGACCTGCCGCTCGTCGATATCGAGCACATGCCGCCCGGTCGTCTGGCAGCCGATGCGCAGCGCGCGGTTGGCGCGGTCGATGACGCGCGGCCGGATCGTTGGGGCGAGAAGGTCATCCGCTTCGTGGACAAGCCCAAGCGTCTCTCGCTCATGGAGTACCTGTTCTACGCCGGCGACGACCGGTTCGGTGCGCTCGGCGTNNTGCGGCCAAGATCGAGGCTTCGGAAGCCATCACCGCCGTGGAGGCGAAGATCATCGCGGGCGGCGGCAGCCCGCTCGGCGGGGCAAAGCCCAAGGCGCTGATCGACATCGACGGCGAGCAGTGGGTGATCAAGTTCTTCAACAACGAGTCCGTCGATACACCGCTCATCGAGCACGCAACGATGACGCTGGCAGCGCGCGCGGGCATTACGGTGGCCCGGACGCAGATCGTTCGCCTCGTCGGGGCGAATGCAATCGCCATTCGCCGCTTCGACCGCGAACGAGGCCGGCGCATCCACTGCATCTCGGCCGGCACCGCCATTCGCGCGGCCACTGCGGCGGGCGCAGCGCCGGAGCTGGGGTACCCGGAGCTGGCGAGGATTCTGCGCCGTGTCGGCGTCACCCAGGACGACAGCAACCGGCGGGACGCACGCGAGCTCTTCCGTCGCATGGTTTTCAACATCCTGATCGACAACACCGACGATCACGAGAAGAACCACGCCTTGCTGGTCGTGAGCCCGTTCGAGAACGGCCGCCTGAGGCTGGCGCCGGCATACGACGTTTTGCCGACCAACTCGGGCCAAGGGTACCAGGAGTTCGTCTGCGGTGCCCATGGCCGCGATTCGACGCTCGAAAACGCGATGTCGCAGTGCGAGGCATTTGGCCTGCTGCCGGCGGAAGCCGCGGCCGAAGTCGCCCACGTCATCGATGTCGTGAACACCTGGAAAGAACACTTCGCGCAGGCCGGCGTGACGCAGCGCGACATTGCGAGCCTGGCCGAACGCATCGACAGCGATGAACTGCTAGGCCAGCGCACCGGCTTCGACCGCGCCAGGTTTCAGTCTCCGCCGGCCAAGAGAAAGCGACCCAGCCCCTTCCGGCGCACGTAGCCATGACCGGCACGGTTCAAGGGGCAAGGCCAAATTGACAGGCAGTACGCCGCCCGCTATCTTCGACCGCATGGCAAAGGGCGACCCGATTGACATCAGCGACGCCACTACGCCCGTGCCCGACGTCATCCGCCTTGACCAGGCATTGAAGCAACGGCATCCCGGCTTGCCGGTAACCTACACGCTGTTGCTCGTCAATCTCGGGGTGTTCGCGGCGATGCTGGCCATGGGGGCCGGCCTCTGGCATTCGTCCAACGGGATCCAGCTGGCCTGGGGTGCCAACTTCGGCCCGGCGACGCAGGACGGCGAATGGTGGCGACTGGGCACCGCCATGTTCCTGCATTTCGGCGTGCTGCACCTGGCGATGAATCTTTGGGCACTCTGGGATGTCGGCCAGCTGGTCGAGCGCATGTACGGGCCGGTACGTTTTGCGATTCTCTATTTTGCCTGCGGGCTTGCCGGCAACCTGGCGTCGCTCGTCATCCACGGCAATCGGGCCGTTTCCGGGGGGGCCTCGGGCGCCATTCTCGGGTTGTACGGCGCTCTGCTGGTTTTCATGTGGCAAGAGCGCAAGCGTGTTCATCCCAGCGATTTTCGCTGGTTGTTCTGGGGGGCGACGGGTTTCGCCGCCCTGATGCTGGCCGTGGGATTCTGGATTCCGGGCATCGACAATGCCGCGCACGGTGGCGGGTTCGCGGCCGGCGCGTTGTGCGGTCTGGTGCTGATGCCGGCGTCTGGCAGCCCCGGAAGTCCGCTCTTGCGTCGACGCGTGATCGCCGGTGCCCTGCTGGCCGGGGCGGTGGTGTGGCTGGTCGTTGCGCTGCCGGCACCTGCCTATCGCTGGACAGAGGAGTTGGCGGCAAGGCGCGAGATCGGCGCGTTCCTGCGCGAAGAAGCCGACATCGGGCAGGCTTGGCAAAGCGTTGTTGCCCAGGGCAGGCGCCGCGGCGCTTCGTTCGACGAAATCGCCGGACAGATAGACAGCGAGATCACCGATCGCTACGAGGATAGTTTCGATCAATTGTCGCGGCTTCATCTCGACCCGGCCGCGCCTTCGGCCGGGCAACTGGAGCGGCTGCGCCGATATGCCGAGTCGCGGCGGGACGCTTCCCGCGCCCTGGCCGATGCGTTGCGCGCCCGAAAGGCACCACGCGGCAGCGAGTAAGCGCCGCGGCGTCTACGACAGCGTCGATGCCGGCGAGCGCTTGCAGGTGAAGCGCATCGTGGTGAAGAGGTGCTGCTGGTGTCCGCACCATAAGCGCGTGGTTCAGGAAACCGGTACAGGCACGCTGGATTTCTATTGGCGTATCACCGATCTGGTCGGCGGCTCGCCGAGTGCCTTCCGCCTCGGCAACTTCAACAGCGCCGTGTTCGACGCCAACTACTACCGATGGTCTCGGCGACGTCGGCCCTTCGAGCATTACCTTCAGCTTTATGGGCACCAAAAATATGGACAGAACGACTTCAGTGTATTGTTGAGACAAGGCAACATTAGCGCATCGTATAAAGTGCAGATGTTGCCTTGTTCTCTAATGTGCATTATATTTAATGCATGGACATGACTGAAATCGGTACTCGCCTTCTCGAAACCAGAACCCGGCAGAAGCTCAGCCAGGCGGAACTGGGGAAGCGGCTTGGTATGAGCCGTGCCACGATTTCAGGCATCGAGACGGGCAAGATCGCCGAAGTGGGCATCCGCAAGATGATGGCGCTTTGCGCCGCCTTGGGGCTTGAACTCTCGGTAGGGCAGCGCCGACAGTACCCAACCTTGCAAGAGCTAAGGCAAGAGCAACATGAAAAGAAACGGGCTTAGCGTTTTCGCCGATGGAGTGCATGCAGGCACGCTGGCTCGCAGCGACTTGGCGGCCGACACCTTCCTCTTCGCTTACGATGCCGGGTGCAAGGCTGAGCACGCGGTGTCGCTCACCATGCCCGTCGTGGCAGACCAGTATGACTCGATGACCTTTCTGCATCCGGTCTTCGAGATGAACCTGCCGGAAGGCGCGCTGAGGCACAAGCTCGAATTGATGTTCTCGAAGGCCGTGCGGGACTTCGACGCCCTGGCGCTCCTCGAGATCGTGGGACGATCCCAGATCGGCCGGCTCAGGTACGCCACCGAGGGGACATCGCTGCAAGAAGTGCCCGCCGAGAGCATCGAGAAGATTCTGGCCTACGAGGGTGCCGAAGCTCTGTTCGGCAGCCTGCTCGAGCGTTTCGCCGCGTATTCCGGCATTTCCGGCATGCAACCCAAGGTCCTTGTCCGCGACGCGACACCCGCCCTTGGCCGGCTCACCCATCAAGGCGCCACCCATATCGTCAAGAGCTTTGATCCGAAGGAATATCCGGAGCTCGCCGCAAACGAGTTCTTCTCGATGCGCGCGGCGCATCAGGCCGGCTTGCCGACTGCCAAGGCGAACCTTTCCGGGAACCGGGCGATTCTCGTCGTGGAGCGCTTCGATATCGCCGGGGACGGGCGCTATCTTGGTTTCGAGGACTTCTGCGTCCTCAGCGGTATGCGTGCCAACGGCCGCTACACCGGTTCTTATGAAGCCCTGGCCGAGAAGGTGGCGACGTTTGTTGATCCGGAGCACCACCCAGCGGCAATGCGGCAGCTGTTCGGCATGGTGGCGCTGAGCTGCCTGATTGGCAACGGCGATGCCCACCTCAAGAACTTCGCCGTGCTCTACGACGCGCCGGGGGTTAACGTTCGCCTCGCCCCCGTGTACGACATGTTGTCCACGACCCTGTACCAGCCTAAGGATGTCTTGGCGCTGGAGCTGGACGGTAGCAAGCGCTATCCCGATCGCAAGCAGATTGTCCGTTTTGCTCGTCACTCCTGTGGCTTGAGCAACCAGCGCGCGGAAGCGGCCCTGGCCGATGTCGCACAAGGCGTCCGTGTCGTCCTCGACGAGATGGAGCAGCAGGCGCGCGCCCAGCCCGATTTCGCGCCTTGCAAGAACCGGCTGGCGAAAGTATTTGCCCACGGACTGGCGCGCTACGCCTGAACGCGAGGGCGCTCCAGAAAAAGGGGGGTCTCGAAATTCGAGAAAAATGGACCCTATACCTGCTTGCATTTACGGGAAATGGGGCAACAAGCGTAGTAACACCCCTTTCGGCGGCAGCGCGGCATGTAGGCCGGCGACCGATGCGCCCGGTAACGTCGAGCAGGTATCATCTGGCATTCGCTGCATTTTCCGAACCATGAACGACGCCCTGCCCCCGCCATTGCTCGCTATCGACACCGAAGCAACCGCCCTCAATGCGCTTGCGTTGACGCTGCCCGCCTGGGCGCTGAACGAGTTTCAGCGCTGCGATCTGGAGTTGTTGTTGACGGGTGCCTTTGCGCCGCTCGCCGGCTACCACACGCGGCCCGACTTCGACGGCGTGCTGGCTAACATGCGGCTGGCCGATGGCACGTTGTGGCCGTTGCCGGTGGTGCTGGACGTTTCGGCCGACTTTGCGGCGACGGTCGTTCCGGGTGCTTCGATCGCGCTACGCGATGCGGAAGGCGTGCTGCTGGCGGTGATGGAGGTGAGCGACCTGTGGGCCGCCAACCCACAGGCCGAGGCGCTGGCGATTCACGGCACTACGGATGCGAAGCACCCGGGCGTGGACCGGCTGCTGCACCACACGAATGCGGTGTATCTGGGCGGGCGGGTGCGCGGCGTGCAGTTGCCGACGCATTACGAATTCCCGGCGCTGCGGGTTACGCCGGCAGAAGTGCGGGCGAGTTTCGCGCGCCGCGGCTGGCGGCGGGTGGCGGCGTTCCTGACACGCAATCCACTGCATCGGTTGCAGTTCGAAACGACGATGCGCGGTGCACGGCTGGCGGATGCGAATTTGCTGGTGCTGCCCTTCGTGGGGCCGACGCAGCCGGACGACGTGGATTTGTACACGCGCGTGCGTTGCTGGGAGGTGGGGCTGCACCATTACCCGGAAGAGCACGTGCTGCTGGCGGCGCTGCCGCTGGCGATGCGTCTGGCCGGCCCGCGCGAGGCGCTGTTGCAGGCGATGGTGGCGCGCAATTACGGTTGCACGCATGTGATCGTTGGCCCGCACCAGGGCGGCGCGGTGCGCGACGATGCCGGCACGCCCTTCCACCACCCCGGCGCGGCGCATGAGCTGCTGGCGGCCCATGCGGATGAATTGGGCATCGAGATGGTGGCGGTGCCGGAGCTGATGTATTCGGAAGACCGGGCCGGCTTTGTGGCGCGCAGCGAGGTGCGGGCGGGCGAACGGGTGGCCAGCCTGAACGGGCCGGAGGCGCGCCGGCGCATGCGCGCGGGCATTGAACTGCCGGACTGGTATTCGTTTCCAGAGGTGATCGCGCAGGTGAAGCGCAACTACCCGGCGCGCACGCAGCAAGGCTTTACGGTGTTCTTCACGGGCCTTTCCGGCGCCGGAAAGTCGACGGTGGCGCATGCGCTGATCGCACGGCTGCGCGAGATCGGCGGCCGTTCGATCACGCTGCTCGATGGCGACATCGTGCGCAAACATCTGTCTTCGGAATTGGGCTTTTCGCACGAGCACCGCGATTTGAACATTCGCCGCATCGGCTTCGTGGCGGCGGAAATTACCCGGCATGGCGGTGTGGCGGTTTGCGCGCCGATTGCGCCCTACGCGGCAACGCGCCGGCAGGTGCGGGCGATGGTGGAGGCGGCGGGCGGCTTCTTCGAGGTTTATGTCGCAACGCCCATCGAGGAATGCGAGCGGCGCGACCGCAAGGGCTTGTATGCGCGGGCGCGGGCCGGGCTGGTGAAGGAATTCACGGGCGTAAGCGACCCCTACGAGGTGCCGGACGACGCGGAGATCGTCATCGACACGCGCCACTACTCGCCGCTGGAAGCGGCACAACTGATCGTTACCCGACTGGAGAACGAGGGCTACCTCGCGTGAGGCAGTTCGACGTTTTCAACGGCGATGCCGACGGCATCTGCGCGCTGCATCAGTTGCGGCTGGCGGAGCCGATGCCGAGCGAACTCGTTACCGGGGTGAAGCGCGACATTGCGCTGCTGGCGCGCGTGGCAGCGACGGCGGGCGACCGGGTGACGGTGCTCGACGTTTCGCTGGACAGCAATCGCGCCGACTTGCTGCGGCTGCTGGCAGCCGGCACGCAGGTGCGCTGGTTCGACCACCACTTCGCGGGCAAGATTCCGGCCCACGCAGGGCTAGAGGCGCACATCGATACGGCGGCCGATGTGTGCACCAGCCTGCTGGTGGATCGGCACCTGAAGGGGCGTTACCGCCAGTGGGCGATCGTGGCGGCGTTCGGCGATGGCCTGAAGGCGGTGGCGCAACGGCTGGCGGCAGAGGCGGGGCTGCCGGCGGCGGAGACAGACGCGCTGGCTCGCCTGGGCGAATGCCTGAACTACAACGCCTATGGCGAGAAGGTGGACGATCTGTGGTTCGAGCCGGGTGCGCTGTTCCGGCAACTGCACGCGTTTGCCGAACCCGGCGATTTCATTCGCGGGTCGCATGTCTTCGCGAAACTGGAAAGCGGCTACCGGGAAGACCTGGCACAGGCGGCGGCACTGCTGCCCATGCGCGCGCTGCCGACCGGCGCGGTGTATGTGTTGCCGGCAGCGGCCTGGGCGCGGCGCGTGAGCGGCGCGTTTGCCAACCAGCTCGCGCAGGCCCATCCGCAGCGGGCGCACGCGCTGCTGAGCCCGAACTCGGACGGTGGCGGCTACACGGTGAGCGTGCGCGCGCCGGTGGCTCGCGCCGAGGGCGCAGACGTGCTGTGCCGGGGCTTTGCGACGGGCGGCGGCCGCAAGGCGGCGGCGGGAATCAACGCGCTGCCCGAGGCCGACGTCGATCGCTTCGTGGCGGCGTTCTATTTGGCGTACCACCACGACTGACTTTGAAACCATGAACCACATCATCCTCATCCGCAGACTTGGCATCCTGGCGTGCCTGGCATTCGTGGCCGGCCTGTTCATCGGCGGCGCACAACCCGTGGCGGTCGGGCTGTTTCCCGAACCGTGGGACAAGCTGGCGCATATCGTGGCTTTCGGCACGCTCACCGTGCTGCTGGAATTCGCGCTGCGGCCGCGGGCGTGGCTGCTGCTTGCGCTGCCGATGCTGGTTTCGGCGCTCGACGAGTTTCATCAGATCTATTTGCCAGGCCGCTCGGCGGAGTTCGCCGACTGGCTGGCGGGCGCGGTGGGCGTCGTCATCGCCTTCCTGCTGCTGCGCCGTACGCGCTTGCGGGCGCTGGTGACGCTGTTGCGCGGCTAAGGACACCACGCCGGGCTTCGCCACCGATTAGTCCGATCGGACTATTTCAGACTTGCCAAACGAATACTAAGATGCCTCTGGAATAGCGGTAGCTGCGTCGTGCAGGGATTTCGTTCAAACAATGTCGTTGGATTGCGACGCTGTCAGCCTCATCTGCATCGTGGCATTGTTCGTATAGCGGTGCGCCAGGTTCGTAAGTGCGGGAGGCGCATTGCGAACCACACCTTCTGCGGGGACTCCAATTATGACCATCAAATTGTTTTCAAGTATTACCAAGACGCTGGTTGCCGCCGTCGCGCTTGCCGCGACTGGCATGGCTTCAGCGAGCATCATCGCCGACGGCAGCTATCCCGGCGCTCACGCCAGCCCTGGCTACACGCTGGTGGGCTTCGACTCGGCGGCAATGCCGGCCACGCTGAGCTTCGACCTGGTCGGCTTCAACACGCTGGACGGCTTCGGCTATTACCAGGACATTTTCACGCTGACGGTTAACGGCGCCGCGCTTTTCTCTGGCGCCTTCAACATGGGCGGCGGCGGCATCAGCGTCGTGACATCGATGCCGACAGGTGCCACCTGGTCGACCATCACTAACGGCTGCACTACCGCATCTTGCGACGGTGTCGTCACCGGAAAGGGCGGCACCACGCACGTGACGCTGCCCATTTCGCTGCTGGCGGGCGATAACCTGATCAAGTTCGCCTACGCCAGCACGAGCGGCACGGGTTTCGCCGGTCCGCAGGGCATTGGCGACGAGGGTTGGGGCATTAGCCACTTCGTGATCAGCTCGGTTCCCGAGCCGGAAACCTACGCAATGTTGCTGGCGGGTTTGGGCATTGTCGGCGCGATCACGCGTCGTCGCCGCAAGGCCTGAATACTTCTCACATAGCCAAACGGGGCGCTCTGCGCCCCGTTTGTTTTTCGGCAGCCGGCGGCCGCGGGCAGGTTATTATTCGGCCTTCATTCCCCGGCAGAAAATACGCAAAATGATTCTCGTCACCGGCGGCGCCGGGTTTATCGGCGCCAACTTCGTGCTCGACTGGATAGCCGCTACCGGCGAGCCGGTCGTTAACTTCGACAAACTGACTTACGCGGGCAATCTGGAAAACCTCGCCGCCCTGAACGGCGACGCGCGCCACGTATTTTTCCGTGGTGACATCTGCGACCGCGCGCTGGTGGATGCGCTGCTGACCCAACACCGGCCGCGCGCGATCGTCCATTTTGCCGCCGAGTCGCATGTGGACCGCTCGATCCACGGGCCGGGCGAGTTCATGCGCACGAACGTCGAGGGTACGTTCACGCTGCTGGAGGCGACGCGTGCTTACTGGGGCGAGCTGGCCGACGACGCGAAGGAAGGATTCCGCTTTCTGCATGTTTCGACGGACGAGGTTTACGGTTCGCTGGGGCCGAACGATGCGCCCTTCACCGAGACCCACGCCTACGAACCGAACAGCCCCTACTCGGCATCGAAGGCGGCGTCGGACCATCTGGTGCGGGCGTGGCACCATACCTACGGGCTGCCGGTGCTGACGACGAATTGCTCGAACAATTACGGGCCATACCAGTTTCCGGAGAAGCTGATTCCGCTGGTGATGGCGAATGCGCTGGCGGGCAAGCCGCTGCCGATCTATGGCGACGGCATGAACGTGCGCGACTGGCTTTACGTCGGCGACCATTGCGCGGCGATCCGCGCGGTGCTGGCCGGCGGCCGCTGCGGCGAGACGTACAACATCGGCGGCTGGAACGAGATGCCGAACCTCGTCATCGTCAAGACGATCTGCGCGTTGCTTGATGAGATGCGGCCCGGTGCGGCGGGAAAGTACGAGCAGCTGATGACGTTCGTGAAAGACCGGCCGGGGCACGACCGCCGCTATGCTATCGATGCGCGCAAGATCGAGCGCGAGCTGGGCTGGCGGCCGGCGGAGACTTTCGAGACGGGCATTCGCAAGACGGTGCGCTGGTATCTTGAGCATCAGGATTGGGTGGCGCATGTGCAAAGCGGCGCCTACCGCGAGTGGGTGACTAAAAACTACGGAGCGCGCGAATGAAGTTTCTGTTGCTGGGCCGCAACGGCCAGGTGGGTTTCGAGCTGCGGCGGGCGCTGGCGCCGCTGGGCGAGGTGGTGGCTTTCGATTTTCCGGCGTGCGATTTGACGGTGCCGGATTCGATCCGCGGCGTGATCGGTGCGGTGAAGCCGCAGGTGATCATCAATGCGGCCGCCTACACGGCGGTGGATACGGCCGAGGCGAGCCCGCAACTGGCGCGGGCGATCAACGCGGTGGCGCCGGGCATCATCGGCGCGGAAGCGAAGAAGCTGGGCGCGCGGGTGGTCCACTACTCGACCGACTATGTGTATGACGGCACCAAAACGACGCCGTACCTTGAGACCGACGAGACCAATCCGCTCGGCGTATACGGCCTGACCAAGCGCGACGGCGACGTGGCGCTGGCAGAGAGCGGCGTCGAGCATTTCATTTTCCGGACCAGTTGGGTGTTCGGCTCGCACGGCGCCAACTTCGTCAAGACGGTGCTGCGCCTGGGCGCGGAGCGCGACAAGCTGAACGTGGTGGCCGACCAGTTCGGCGCGCCGACTTCGGCGGCACTGCTGGCCGACGCGACTGCGCAAGTGCTGGCGCAACTGCGCTGGCGCGATGCGGCCGACGTGCCGTCGGGCGTGTACCACCTGGCGGCGGCGGGCGAAACGTCGTGGCACGGTTTCGCCCAGGCGATCCTGCGCGGCGGCGTATCGCGACGACTGACTTTCAAGCTGAAGCCGGAAGCGGTGCGCGCGATCACGACCAGNNGCCGGCGCAACGGCCGCCCAATTCACGCCTGGACACGACGCGCTTCTGCAAGACGTTCGGCCTGACGCTGCCGCCCTGGCAGGCGGGACTCGACCATGTGCTGGACCAACTGATAATGAAGACGCCATGAGCGCAACGCCGACCCGCAAGGGCATCATCCTCGCCGGCGGTTCCGGCACGCGACTCTATCCGGTGACGATTTCGGTCTCGAAGCAGTTGCTGCCGATCTACGACAAGCCGATGATCTATTACCCGCTGTCGACGCTGCTGCTGGCGGGCATCCGCGACATCCTGATCATTTCGACGCCGCAGGACACGCCGCGCTTCGAGCAGTTGCTGGGCGACGGCAGCCGCTGGGGCATTAATCTTTCCTACGCAGTGCAACCCTCGCCGGACGGGCTGGCGCAGGCGTTCATCATCGGCCGCGAGTTCGTCGGCAGTGACCACGTGGCGCTGGTGCTGGGCGACAACATTTTCTACGGCCACGAGTTCGGCAACCAACTCCTCAGCGCTGCGACACAGCGCGAGGGAGCGACGGTGTTCGCTTACCCGGTGCATGATCCGGAACGCTACGGGGTGGTGGAGTTCGACGCCGCCGGCCGCGCCATCAGCCTGGAAGAAAAGCCGCAGCAGCCGAAGTCGCGCTATGCGGTGACGGGCTTGTATTTCTACGACAACGCGGTACTCGACATCGCGGCGACGCTGAAGCCTTCGCCGCGGGGCGAGCTGGAGATCACCGACGTCAATCGCATCTACCTCGAACGCAAGGCGCTGGACGTGGTGGTGATGGGCCGCGGCCACGCCTGGCTGGACACGGGCACGCACGAGTCGCTGATCGAGGCCTCGCTGTTCATTTCGACGATTGAGAAGCGGCAGGGCCTGAAGGTTTCCTGCCCGGAGGAAATCGCCTGGCGCATGGGCTGGATCGACAACGCGGCGCTGGAGGCGCTGGCGCTGCCGCTGGCGAAGAACGGCTACGGGCAGTATCTGCTTGGCCTGCTGCGCGAGCGGGTGTTCTGATGCAGACCATTGCCACGCCTCTCGACGGTGTTCTGGTGATCGAGCCGAAGGTGTTCGGCGACGCCCGCGGCTTTTTCTTCGAGAGTTTCAATGCCCACGCCTTCGAGGCGGCGACAGGCGTTCATGGCACATCTTTCGTGCAGGACAACCATTCGCGTTCGGGCCGCGGCGTCCTGCGCGGACTGCATTACCAGATCCGCCAGCCGCAAGGCAAGCTGGTGCGCGTGGTCGAGGGCGAGGTGTTCGACGTGGCGGTGGATATCCGCAAGTCGTCGCCGACGTTCGGCCAGTGGTACGGCCATCGGCTGTCGGCGGAAAACAA
>PMIH01000318.1 GCA_003158255.1 Rhodocyclaceae bacterium | reverse complement strand
CGCAGAATGTCGCCGGCCGCGATGGTGCCGTCGCCGGCAGAGCCGATGATGGCGATCTGGATGTCAGTACTCATTATTGGTACTCCCAGAACGGCGAGTGAATCTTGCCGTCTTTGGTCAGTTGCAGGCTCTCGTCCTGGGTCGGCACCCAGGGTTCGTTGGCGCCGGTGATGTTGCGCGCCGCCAGTTCGCCCATGGCGCGCACGTTCTTCCAGCCGTGATAGAAGCAGTAGCGGTGCTCGCGGTCGGTCCAGATCTGGCAGACATCGCCGGCGGCGTAGATGTTCGGGTTGGTCGTGCGCAAGTCGGGGCTGACGAGCAGGCCGCGTTCGATGTCCACGCCGGAGCCGAGCATGAAATCGAGCGAGGGCGCGACGCCGAAGAACGGCATCACCACGTCACCCGAGATGTCGCTGCCGTCGCCGAACACCACCCGTCGCGCCGACAGTCCCTTGGCGCCTTTTTCGATCGTCGTCAGGCAGCCGCGCTGGTTGGCGTCGACGACGACGATACCCATGCGTTCCAGGGCGGCGACGTACTTGGACCTGTCTTCCGCCGCTACTTCATGCGGCCAGAACGTGTAGGGGCCGGCGACCAGGGTGACGCGGTGTCCGATGTCGAGCAGTGTGCGCGCCAGGTCGAGACCGATGGTGTCGCCGCCCAGGAGAATGGCGTGGCCGTTCTTCGGCAGCGCATCGGCGACTTCGATGGCGTCGCGGAATGCGCCGAACCCATGCAGCAGCGGCCGGAATTCGGAGAGCTCCTCGGGCAGGTAGGGCCCGGCGCCGGAAGCGACCAGCAGAGAATCGAAGTGGAGGATCTCCTTGTGCTCCAGGGTCAGCGTCTGGGCGGTGCTGTCCACGTTGACCACGCGCGTGGCGCGGCGCAAGGCGATGCGGTTCTTCCGGTAGTACTCGGCCGGATAAATGATGAAGTTGCGCCAGTCGCGCTCGCCGCGAAACACGCGCGGCAGGTCGTAGCGGTTGAAGAAGGGAAGCCGCGAAAGGGTGATTATGGTGACGCGGCTTTCCGGGTCGCGTTCGCGCAGCGTTTCCGCCGCCTGGTTGCCGGCGACGCCGCTGCCGATGACGATGTGATGACGCACAGTAGCCACGCTCAGGCCTCCACTTCCGTCAACTCGCAGCGCGAGATGGAAATGCACTTGACCGGGCAGGCGTTGTAACAGGCGCCGCAGCGTATGCACTGGTTGTTGTCGATCCAGATGGCGCCGATCTTGTTCCACTCCTTGGTTTCGATCAGCTTGCCGTAAGCGCCGTCGGCGTCGATCTCGACGCCCCCGACGAGCTTGATGCAGTTGCGCGGCGCCACCTCGATGCAGGCGCGGCAGTAGATGCAGCGGTCGACATCGATCTGGTAGCGCAGGTTGCAGAGGTAGCAGCGCTTGGCTTCTTCCTGGGCCGTCGCTTCGTCGAAGCCGGCCTCCACTTCGCGCGCCATCGACTTGACGCGCTTGCCCAGTGCGGCCGTCGGCATGTGCTGGCGCGGAATGAAGTCGTCGGCGCGCTCGCGCAGCGGTGCCGCCACGGGTTCGATGCGCACCACCTGGCGCAGCCGTTCGCGGCCCAGTAGCCAGGCGTCGATGCGGCGTGCCATGTGGCGGCCGTGGCCGACCGACTGCACCACCGTGGACGCGCCGCTGACATAGTCGCCGGCGGCGAACACGCCCGGCTGGGAAGTCATGCCGTTGTCGCCGAGGCGCGCGTTCTTCCAGCGGTCGAGTTGCAGCGGCGTGTCGGTGAAGTCATGCATCGTTTGCTGGCCGATGGCGATGATGACCGTATCGCAGGGCTCGATGAACTCCGAGCCCTCGATCGGAATGGCGAGGCGGCGGCCTTTCTCGCGCCAGCCGCCGAGGCGGTTTTGTGCGAACTCGATACCGGCGACCTTGCCTTCCGCGTCGAGCACGAACTTCATCGGCGAACGCAGGCCCTTGATGCGAACGCCTTCGCGCTTCGCCTCGAAAATTTCCTCCTGCGTTACCGGGATGTATTCCTCGGCGGTGCGGATGTGGATGGTTACTTCCGCGCCGCCCAGTCGCACGGCGACGCGTGCGCAGTCGAGCGCGGTGAAGCCTGCGCCGATCACCGCGACGCGCCGGCCGACGGTCTTCTTGATGCCGCGGTGCATCGCGACCAGGAAATCGAGGCCGTATTCGATGCCCGGCACCTCCGTCGGTTCGCGTTTCTCCCATTCGTCGCGCAGCGGTATCGGCAACGCCGCCGTGCAGCCGGTGGCGAGCAGCACCGCATCGTAATCGGCGAGCAGTTGCGATACCCGGATCTGGCCCGGCTCGTTGCCGACTTCGACGCCGGTGCGCAGATGCACGCCAAGGCGCAGGGCATTGTGCAGCTCGGTATCGAGAATGGCGCGCGGCAGGCGGAACTCGGGGATGCCATAACGCAGCATGCCGCCCGGCCGCTCCTCGCGCTCGTAGATGACAACGTCGTGACCGAACAGCGACAAGTCGTGCGCCGCCGCCACACCGGCCGGTCCGGCGCCGACGATGGCGATGCGCTTGCCGGTCGGGGCGAAGAGGCTTTCGGTGATGCGATGGCCGACATTCTTGAGATCGGCCGCCACGCGCTTCAAATTGCAGATTGCCACCGGGTCGCCGTTGCCGGGCCAGCCGTGGCGGCACGCATCCTCGCAGGTGCGCGAGCAGATGCGGCCCAGAACGCCGGGCAGCACGTTGGCTTCGCGGTTGACCTCGTACGACTCGCCGTAACGGCCTTCGACGATGCTGCGAATATAGGAAGGCACGTTCGTGCCCGCGGGGCAGGCATGCTGGCAGGGAACGTTCTCCTTGACCCAGCCGATGTCGCGCGGGTCGTTTGAAACGAAAACGCCGCCATCGGCGGTCTGAGACACAGCGGCCGCTTCCGGCCGGAACGGCGTATTTCCCATAGCTTCTCCACTCTCGATCCGCTGTTGCAGTGCGGCATCGCTATTCTCGCCGATTCGTTCGACAGGGAAACCCCTGATCGGAACGCGACTAATATCATTATATTTTATATCGGCATTAGTGCCAGTTGATGCGAGTCAACAAATTTCGAAATCGGGGGGACGCCGTCGAAGTCCGTAAAATCGCGCCATGAACCGGTCCGTACCTCTCGCGATCGAATTCGACGAGGCGCTGCCGGTCAATGCCCGGCGCGAGGAGATCGCGCACGCCATCCGCGAGCATCAAGTCATCGTCGTCTGCGGCGAGACCGGCTCGGGCAAGACGACCCAGCTGCCGAAGATCTGCCTCGGCCTCGGGCGTGGAACGAAGGGGTTGATCGGTCACACTCAGCCGCGCCGCATCGCCGCACGCGCCACCGCGACGCGCATCGCCCAGGAACTCAAGACCGAGCTTGGCAGCGTGGTCGGCTTCAAGATTCGTTTCACCGATCGCGTGTCCTCCAGCACCAGCATCAAGCTGATGACCGACGGCATCCTGCTNNGACCGATCCGCTCTTGCGCCGCTATGACACACTGATCATCGACGAGGCGCACGAGCGTTCGCTCAACATCGACTTTCTGCTCGGCTTCCTCAAGCAGCTCCTGCCGAAGCGGCGCGATCTGAAAGTCATCGTTACTTCCGCGACGCTCGATGCGGAGCGCTTCAGCAAGCACTTCGAGGGCGCACCCGTGATCGAGGTTTCGGGCCGCCTGTTCCCCATCGAGACGCGCTATCGCCCATTCGGTGAAGACGACGATCGTGACGTGAACGACGCCATCGTCGATGCGGTGACCGACGCTCATCGCGAAGGCCCGGGCGACGCGCTGGTCTTCCTGCCCGGCGAGCGCGAAATCCGCGAAGCTGCAGAGGCACTGCGGAAGCACCATCCGCCCGGGCTCGAAATTTTGCCGTTGTTCGCGCGCCAGTCAGCCCAGGAACAGGCGCGCGTCTTCGCGCCGCACCAGGGCCGCCGTGTCATCCTGGCCACCAACGTTGCCGAGACCTCACTCACCGTGCCGGGCATCCGCTACGTCATCGATGCCGGTGTGGCGCGCGTCAAGCGTTACAGCCACCGCAACAAGGTCGAGCAGTTGCAGGTCGAGCCCATCGCGCAGGCGGCGGCGAAGCAACGCGCCGGTCGCTGCGGCCGCGTGGCGGCGGGCATCTGCTTCCGGCTTTATTCGGAAGAGGACTACAACAAGCGCGCGCCTTACACCGAGCCGGAAATTCTGCGCTCCTCGCTGGCCGGCGTGATCCTGCGCATGAAGTCGCTGCATCTGGGCGACGTCGAGGATTTCCCCTTCCTCGAAGCGCCGCTGCCGCGCATGATCACCGACGGCTACCAGTTGCTCGCGGAACTGGGCGCCATCGACGAGACCAGCAAAGAGCTGACGAGCGTCGGCCACGAGCTGGCCAAGCTGCCTTTGGATCCCAAGATTGGCCGCATGATCCTCGCCGCGCGCCAGTACGGCTGTTTGAAGGAGATGNNGGCGGCGGCCGACGAAGTGTGGAAGCACGAATCCACGAACAAGCAGCGGCAGTGGTGCCGCCGCGAATTCCTCTCCTGGATGCGCCTGCGCGAATGGCGCGACGTGCATGGCCAGTTGCATACGTTGTGCACCGAGCATTCGTGGCAGGAGAACCAGCTGCCCGCCGGCTACGAGGCCATCCACAAGGCGCTGCTGACGGGGCTGCTCGGCCACATCGGCCTGAAGAACGAAGAGGATCGCAACTACCTCGGCGCGCGCGGCATCAAGTTCTTCATCCATCCCGGTTCGACGCTGGTGAAGAAGGCGGGCCGCTGGATCGTCGGGGCGGAACTGGTCGAGACCTCGCGACTGTTCGCGCGCTGCATCGCCCAGATTGGACCGGAGTGGCTGGAGGAAGTCGGTGCCCACCTGATCCGCAAGCACGTTTTCGAGCCGCACTGGGAGAAGGGGCCGGGCCAGGTCGTGGCATGGGAGCGCGTCACGCTGCACGGCCTGCTGATCCACGCCAAGCGCCGCATCCACTACGGGCCGCTGGACCCGAAGCTCGCGCGCGAGCTGCTGATCCGCCACGCGCTGGTGCTCGGCGAGGTGAGCGAGGACTGGCTGAAGAAGTGGCGCTTCCTGCAGCACAACCAGAAGCTGATGCGCGACATCGAGCATATGGAACACAAGTCGCGCCGGCCCGACGTGCTGGTGGATGAGGAGTTGGTGTACGCCGTTTTCGATGCCAGGGTGCCGGCGGACATCACCACGCTCGCGGCATTCGACAAGTGGCGGCGTGAGGCCGAACTCAAGGAGCCGAAGCTGCTGTTCCTTGAAAGGGAACAGTTGATGCGCCACGAGGCGGCGGGCATCACGACCGATGCCTTTCCGCCCGTGTTCGAGTACAAGAATCAGTCATGGCATCTCGCCTACAAGCACGACCCCGGCTCGGCGGACGATGGCGTGACGCTGTCGCTGCCGCTGGCGACGCTGAACCAGTTGCCGGCGACGCGCTGCGAATGGCTCGTCCCGGGGCTGTTGAGGGAAAAAGCGGTGGCGTTGTTGAAGACTCTGCCGCAGAAGTATCGCCATCGCGTGCAGCCGGTCGATGCTTTCGCCGGAAGTTTCTGCGACGCCACCCATGATATGGACGAATCGCTCGTGCGTTCGCTAATGCGCGCCGTCGAAGAGAAAATTGCCCTCAAGCTACCTCTCGACGCTTTCCGGCCGGGCGAGTTGCGGCCGCATCTTTCGACGAACTTCCGACTGCTCGACGAGCATGGCGGCACGCTGGCGATGTCGCGCAATCTCGCCGAGCTGCGCGCCGAATACGGCGACCGCGTCACGCGCACCTTCGCGCAGGCGGAAGTGAAGCACGAAGCGGCGGAGGGGGAACTCTCCGGCCTGACGGCGTGGAGTTTCGGCGAGTTGCCGGAACTTCTGGAAGTGAAAGTCAGTGGTGGTGGTACGCCAATAGGTTTCCCTGCCCTGGTCGATGAAGGAGAGAGCGTTTCGCTGCGCGCCTTCGATACCGAGGACACGGCGCGCGCGATCCATCGCAAGGGGCTGACGCGCCTCTTCGCCATCGCGCTGAAGGAACAGCTCAAGTTCGTCGAGAAGAACCTGCCGCGCGAACTCGGCATGCAGTTCATGGCACTCGGCAGCGACAAGGAACTGAAGGAGCAGATCGTTGCCGCCACGCTCGATCGCACCTGCCTGATCGATCCGCTGCCGAAGGACAAGGCTGCATTCGACGAACGGGTGTTGATGGCCAAGGGCAAGGTGGTACTGGTCGCGCAGGAGGTGGCGCGGCTCGTCGGCACGATCCTCGCGGAATACACGGTATTGCAGAAGAAGCTGGCGGGAATGCAGAAGGCGTTTCCACCAGCCTGTGCCGACATCACCGGGCAATCGGCGGCCCTGCTGGCGAAGAACTTCATCGTCGCCGTGCCGTATGAGCGGCTGGCGCATTTCCCGCGCTACCTGAAAGCGGCTGCTCTTCGGCTCGACAAGGCGCGGCTGGATGCGGCCCGCGATGCTCGCTGGATGACCGACTGGCAGGCACTGGGCAAGCCGTGGGAGCGCGAGCGCCTGGCGCTG
>PMIH01000205.1 GCA_003158255.1 Rhodocyclaceae bacterium | reverse complement strand
TGTCCAGAACGAATGGACGCTGGTCTGCCTCGCGTGGAATTTGAAGCGCATGGCCGTATTGCGTCCACAGTAGGGCAATAGAACAAGGGCATCACGTTTCCATGGCAAAACGACCTGATTTCAGCCTGAAACGCGCCGATTCGTTCCGGATCGCGGAATCACCCCGCCGGCCAGATTCAAGTCCGACAGGCTGCTAGACTGATTAGGGGAGAAGATTGACCACTATGACACCGGTGCTCGGCCAATGGGCCAATGCACCGCTAGCCTTGGTTCTGGCACAGGTTCGGTTTGAGACCTTCATGGACCTGAATGCTGTAGCCGTGCCATTCCGGGAACGGATTGAAAAGGTGTATCCGCGAGTCCACCCCATGCAGCTTGTCAATTTGCCGTTGGTTGGCGTTGTCGGTGCCGCGCCGGCTACCCCGAAAGGAGAAATCGGGGGGTACGTGTTTTCGAATGCAGAGAACACGAAAAGCGTTACCCTTGATGTCGGCGCGCTCACCTATGCCGTTACGTCCTATGCCAAGTACGAGGCCCACTTCGAGAATGACTTGGGCGAGTTGATAGCCGCGGTGTCCTCGATAAAGGAATTGTTCGTCAAGCGCATCGGCCTGCGTTACATTGATTTTATCGTGCCGTCAGATGGTGCCAGCCCGGAAGACTATGTCCTTGAGCCCTTCGGGCGGGCGCCTGTTCTAGATGGTGCCGCCACAGTAACCGCATTCAATCTGTTCGATTTCGCGATGAGCGAGGGCCGGATGCGTGTTCAGTACGGACGCGGTGCCGACCAACCTGAGCTGCCGCCGGACTTGCGGAACCTGGACTTGGCGCATTCGCCCATCATGACCAGAAAGGCCACGGGGCCCACTGCGATATTGGACACCGACAGGTGGGTCGAGCCTTCACTAAGCATGCCGGCGGCAGACATCATGGCCAGTTTTTCCAAGGTGCACAAGGATATGTCTTCGGCATTCCAGCGTATCATTAGCCCCCGTGCCCGCAAGGAATGGGGTGCCCAATGAGGGAGACTTGCATGCCCAGTTTGGCTAGACCCCTTCAGCGTTCGCCAATGTATCGAGCAGGCATGGGGCGTTCTTGCGCGCCGACCAGCACAAGCGCATCGATTGTCGAGGAGATCGGGCAGCAACCATCGCCCTATGATCTGCCAGCACGGGTCTTACTGGCCTTTGGTATCGGGACCGGGGGCGACCAGAGTCTGGTGAATACTGCGTATGTGATTTCCAACGCAGCTACCGCCGCGGTCGAAACCAGGCTGTCTGCCGAACAAGCTGTTGCCCCATCGGAAATGCTCGCCAAGGTGCGCGAAACCTTCGGACTGAATGTCAAACAGGCGGCAAGCGTGTTCAATGTCGAACGCCCGACCATCTATCTTTGGGCAACGCAACCGGACTTTTCGAGAGTTCGTCCGCAGAACCGCGTCCGCATGACGCAGTTGTATCGGCTGGCGCAGAAATGGCAGATGATGGGAAGACTGCCAAACAATGCGCTGGACGCGGTGTTCGAGAATTCCCCGGGTCTGTTCGATCTGCTCGCGGCGCCGCAACTCGATGAAGACGCCATTTGGGCCTGCCATTCCCGCTTGCAAGCCATGCGGGGGCGATTCGATGCACAGCAAAGCGACAACGCTCGCACGCTTGGCAGTGCACTTGGCAAGGCTTTCGCCTCGATAGGAAGTCGTCGTGCCGAAGGGGATGGCGCATCGTAGATCTGTTCGAACAGTTCGGTGCCCTCATTCTTGAAAGACTTCAACAACGGGAGCCTAGTCGGTTACTGTTGGTAATCGCCGGCCACAACGGGGCCGGCAAGACCACCTGCTATGAAACTTTTCTGAGACACGCGATGCCTCCGCAGTTGGTCCGGCACATCAACCCGGACGAGATTGAGAAGGACATCCGCGCTGATCTTGCTGGCAGCAACCTCTCGGACCTGGAGTTTTCGCGGATGGCGCAGCAGGAAGCCGAGCGCATGCGAAATATCGAGCTTGAGGGCGGTTCAAATTTCAGCTTCGAAACCGTGGGGTCCCACGAAAGCAAAGTCACGTTTCTCAGAAGAGCACGGGATCTGGGCTATGTCGTTGCACTACTCTTCGTCGGTCCCGATTCCCCGGAAAAGTCGCGGGATCGGGTTGCCCTGCGCGTGTCACGGGGCGGCAGAGGTCAGGCAGGACGTTTTAGGTGGCGCCACTTCTGCGCTTCCCAACGATCTAATCGTCATTGAATGGGCGATTCTCGGTGGAAAGCCAAATGCGGAAATTTCACGCCAGGATTAAGGATGAGGGGTTAAGGGGAAAAGCTGGGTGACTGATAGGACCGCCGTATTGATGAACTTGGATAGTTTCCAATAATCCGATCGCGCATCGTGAGGTGCTCGGTTTCGTCCCAAGCGATATCGGCGCCAAAGCTCTCGAAAACAGGTATGCTGGCCGCATGTTCAAGGTCATCAAAGGCGGGCGGGACGCAATCGAGCGTGAGCTCGTATCGGCGTTGATGGCGCCGGACAAGAATGAGAACATCCCTGCGCTCCTGGCGAAGCTGGATCGGAAGGGGTGCTTGCGGGCAATTCCGTCTGATCGCAGCATCACGCAAGATCGAGGAGATGGCGCCACAGAAGATTGCGTGGCCGATCCCTTGCCCTCGAATTGCACCGATCGAGGATAAACCTGCGGTGGCATTTCCGGTGGTCCGGCCAGGGACTTGTCGGGGTTGTGAAACACCAGCGACTTGTTACGAAACAGGTTTCGCTCGACAGGACTGTTTCCGCGACGAGCGACCGCAGTCGTCGCGACCACTGCCGGAGCGAACAGCCTGATTGAACCCTTCAATGAGCGATAGATGAGCGGTGACGAAGCGACGCAACACCAGCCTTCCTCGGCATGCAGCCGCAGGTTCTTCGATGAGAGGTTGCCGTCACCCAATGAGCGAGCGGCTTGAATGGTGCCGTGCAAGTCAGCCGCCAACCGCCAAGTCCTGACCGACAGTTTTTCGGTGGAGTCGGCTTTATGTCAATCCAAAGTGCACGGCTTCGCCCATCAATTCGAAGTCAGTTCCTGGACGGAGTAGCTGCGACAGTTGCTGATGGAGGCCTTACGAGCACGTCGGCGCAATTTATCGTTTTCGTGATCTCAATTCGGTCGCCAATGTCGATCTGATAGCCAAGTTTGACGGCGCTTGGGGGGGCGGTGCTATCGCCTGCCTTACGTGGAGTAGAAACGATGGGGCTTGGCAGAATCAGATCTATCATCGAGTCATCGTCTTGGCGGATTGTGACTTGCATTCTCGCCATGGAGGACCCTATGGATTCAACTGGCAAGGTACTGCGGATTATTGAGCTGAATGACGACGTGCCGCCCTCTCGAGTCACAGTGGTCACTTGTACGTTGGTCTTGGTATCTATCTGCTCAGTCTGCTTTGGGCCAGCGATCGAAGCAACTGCTTGACCCAATATGCTGCCGACTATCGCACCAAACGGGAGACTTCTCGCGACCAGGCTTCCCACGCCGGATCCAATCTGTCCTCCGGTGGCTTGTCTATCGAGCTTGGCCTTGAGGCCTTCAGATGAAGTGGTTGTCGTGCCGGTAGCGGATGCTTTGCCCTCGGCCGGAATATCGTGTTTGTCGACGACGACTCCATGCGCTAATACCGGATCGCCAGGGCAGGCTCGCTCAATGACGCCGACGTGGTTTTCGGCATCTGTCTTGGTTATCGCGAGGCGGTCACCGACATGCAGATTCATCGCACTGGTACTGGGAACTACGAACTCCTTCGGTGCGTAGGCGTTGTCTGGCTGGATTCGGAGCGTCACTCTTGGGAATGGTTGACTGGTGCCTTCGGCAGCGCGATTGTTCTCGCTTGTTGCATTGGCGGGCCTATTCGCTTGGTTGGGAGACTCGGCACCGGCAACTGTAGTGGTTGGCCGTTTGGGAGTATCAAACTTGGAGAGAAGTTGTCCTTTCGTCACGCCCGGTTCAGCGGTGGAGGTTTGATTGATCACGGTTGTGCGGGTGACGCAGGCGCCGGTGATTACGGTGGCAGCGATGCAGGCAATAACCATCGGGCGAGGATTCATCGTGTTGTCCCAGGGAAAAGTGTTGAGCGGACTTGCATTACCTCTTCTCTCTTGATCGGGGCAGCTTGGCGGCTCTCTTCTTGTCCGCGTTCGTAGTTCCATCGCCATCGAAACGAGCGCCACGAGAATGCTAGTACCTGCGCGCACGACGCCAAATACAGAGCTGATGAGCATGTCAGTCGCAAATGAGTTCTTGGTTAGCATATGTCATATTTCCATTCTATCAAAGTTGAGATGTATACACAGTAGTTTGTCAGTCTGTAGCAGCAAATGCGGTAGATCGTCATTCTTTGACTCATGGCCAAGAAACCCGATCCCGCACCGACCGCCCGCGAGCGCATTGCCGGCAACGTCCGTCGCTTCCGTCTCGAACGCGCCTTCAGCCAGGAAAAGCTCGCGGAACTCGCCGACTTCCATCGCACCTACGTTTCCCAAGTCGAGCGCTGCATCACCAACATCTCGATCGATGGCCTCGAGCGTCTGGCGGGCGCCCTTGGTGTCGATGTCGCCGCCCTCCTCGAACTCCCGGCCGCGACAAGGAAGGAAAGCCGGCGCTAGGTCGACGCCCGCCGGCGCGATCAGCGAAGCGCCAACGAACGCGCGTGCTATGGACGCCGCAGCCATCGCCACAATCTCCGCATGGCCGCGGCCCAGCGGCGGGAATCCTCGGTGTAGATAGCCAGGATCTCGCGCGGGTCGTCCGATATCGCCATGACCACGAGGATGCCGACCACCGAGACGACGCTGGCGCCATTAGCCACCGTCCACATGGCCGTGTCCGGATCCCACCCCAGGCCGAAAACAAGCCAGGCAAAGATCACCAACAGGCAGAGCGTGAGGAATGCGGTCCTCACGCGGATTCCTCCCCGTCGTCTTGCCTGGGCGGAGACACCATCCTGGCTGCAATATCCGGGGGAATCGGGAACAGCGTGCGGGTGTCCACGCCTTCGGCGTCGGCCCGTCGTATCAGTTCCAGCATTCGGTCCAGTCCCGGCAATCCGCCCCTGGGTTTCGGACCGAGGCTGTAGAACGGCCGCCCCAGGTGCGGGTGGGAGGTTCCCCAGCCACCGTCTTTCGCCTGCTGGCTGGTCGCGAGGTCTCCCTGCCCCGAGATCCGGTCAACATGGGAAAGCAGCAGCGCTTCCGGCGTCATCGGCTCGCGCAACCCCGTCCAGGCCGGCACATGGGCGACCGCCGACAGGCAATGCAGCAACGACAAGTACTCGGCCTCGGGAAACCCCTGGCGCATTCGGGTACGGGCCACTGCCACCCATTCGACAATCGTGACCCGGTGGCCCAGTACCTGGCCGCGGTCGCTCAGGCCGAGCATCTGGCGATGGCCATCCTCGCATTCGTCGGCCTTGCCGGCATCGTGCAACAGGCACGCCAGGGTCAGGAGGCCGGTGTTGGCTGCCGGCATCAGCTTGTGCAATTGCAGCCCGGCCTCTGCCGAGTCGATGCTGTGGCGCAGGTTGCCGTTCACCCCCGCGTGGTGGCCCCGGAGCGAGCTGGGACCCCGGCAGTAACGCCCGAACCGGCCGCCGTCCCAGAAGACGCAGTTGAACAGCTCGCGTTGCGGGTCGCTCAGCGAGTCCCACAGCCGCGCTGCGCGCTCGACCAGTTCGCGGTCGCGCACCCAGGACGGCGGAACCGTCAGGAACAGGTTCTCGAATCGTATGGGCTCATCTACCACGGCGACGCGGGTAACCGGCGTGATGCCGTCGACCGGTTCGGGGACGCCTTTCCAGAACACCCGGACGAGAGCGCCCTCCTTCATCCGAATATCGCAGTAGGCGGTCCGCCAGCCAATCCGATGGCTGCTGTAGTCGTGGTAGAGGCTGGCGGTGGCACGGTAACCGCGATCGAGCGGCTCGAAGCGCTGGGCAGCAATGCGAAAGATGGCCGGTTGGTCGACGGGGTCGTCGGACGTGTTGGTATCAAACATGATCGGATGCTCCTTCCTCATCGGGAGTGGTGGGTGCGCGGTTTGGCGTGGTGGTGGCAGTGCGACCAGCGGCGCCCGACTGCAACAGCAGGCGCTCGAAGGCCGAGCCGTCCTGGCGGGTCAGGTTGGGCACATAGCGGGAGTAGACGCGGAACAGCATTTCCGTGGTGGCATGCCCCATCTGCTTGGCGATCCATTCCGGGCTCTCTCCTGCGGCAAGCCAGAGGGTGGCGGCCGTATGCCGGGTCTGGTACGGGTTGCGCAAGTCGAGCTTCAGGTGCCGCAGCAGCGGATACCAGACGCGCTTGGTGACGTTGTTGGTGTCGAGCGGCTGGCCATCCCGGTTGCAGAACACGTACTCGCTGACCTCCCCGGTCGCCTTTATCTGCGCTTCGAGTGCCTTCGCGACTGGTATTGATATCTGTATGTCGCGCTGGGACTGCGGGGTCTTGGTGTCTTCCTCCTGCTCGCCGGCGACGTGGCTCTCCCGCACCAGAATCAAGCGCCGCTCGAGATCGACGTACTTCCACTTGAGGCCATCAATCTCGCCGGTCCGCATGCCCGTGAAGAAGCGCACGATGTAGTAGTTGCGGAAGTCCGGCCTCACCGTGTCGAGGATCTTCTGCACCTCGTCGAGCGCGAAGGGACGAACGTCGGCGCGACGGATCTTGAGCGGCTTGATGCGCTGTACGGGCGTGCTAAAGTCAAACCGGTCGGCGGCTTCGTTGAACACTTGGCACAGGACAAGCGTAATGGCATTGATCCGGCGGGGCGAAAGCGACAATCCTTCCTTGCGGCCGCGTACTTTGGCGAGTTCAGACCGAAAGGACAGGATGTTTTCGCGACGGACGCTGCCGACCGCCTGCTCCCCGAACTGCGGAAGCAGATGCTTGTCGAGGATCTGCCGTACCGTGGCGACGTAGGTGCGCCGCCAGCCGACCGACATCTCGTCAAACCAGGTCTCGGCAAAATCCTTGAAGACCGGTCCGGCGGCCTTTGGCGTGCCACTGTCCGCAAGGGACACCGGAACCAATACCGGCTTCGGCGACGCATCGAACTTTTCCGCGAGCTTGCTATTCGGAAAGGTCCGTCGGTAGTCGAAGGTACCGGCTTCGATCTCCTCTTCGATCCGCTTGAGGACCTTGGCCATCTTGCGGCGGTTCTCGGGAGTATCGTCCAGCACCGTGTATTCGCGACATCGATGCCCTCGATACCGAAAATCCCAAAACAGCCTGCCGTTGGTGCTCCGAATGCTAGCCATGGCACACCCCACCGTTCGCCATCGGGATGGCGAGCGGTACAGAAACGCGAGCGTCACGATCAACAACACCGTCTTGATTGCGCCCAAAACGGGAAAGTGGAGCAGCAGATAGTCACTGTAGGAAATCGGCTGATGAGACAGTCGCTCGTAGATGCCGGCCAGTACGTTGTTGGGGATGTTCGACGGCAGAATCGCCGTCGAGGGCAAGGCGGTACCGAGGATCCCGGCCAGCAGAATTCCGCGCGCGTCCTTGCCTTCCCGGGGAAGTCCCAACCGCTCCGAGAGGTCCTGGAGGATGGGGATGATCAACACAATGCGCCCCATGGCGGAGGGAACCAGAAAGGCCAGCAATAGCCCGAACAGGCTGGCTCCGGCCAAGGCCCGGGTGTGGCCTCGCCCTAG
>PMIH01000155.1 GCA_003158255.1 Rhodocyclaceae bacterium | reverse complement strand
AAGATCGCCGCCAAGCTCGCCGTCGGTTTCACGCTCGACGAACTCAAGAACGACATTACCGGCGGCGCGACGCCCGCTTCTTTTGAACCGTCGATCGACTACGTGGTGACGAAGGTGCCGCGTTTTGCCTTCGAGAAATTCCCGACCGCCAATGATCGCCTGACGACGCAGATGAAGTCGGTCGGCGAAGTGATGGCCATGGGCCGCACCTTCCAGGAGTCGCTTCAGAAGGCCTTGCGCGGCCTTGAGGTCGGCGTCTATGGTCTCGACGAAATCGAAGCGACGCGCGAGGAAATCGCCCACGAACTCGCCACTCCCGGCGCCCAGCGCATCTGGTATCTCGGCCAGGCCTTCCGCTCCGGTTTCACCTTCGACGAAATTTTCCAGCTGACGAAGATCGATCCGTGGTTCCTGGTTCAGGTTGAGGACCTTGTGCGGGTCGAGGGCGAAATTGCTGGCCGTACGCTCGACGCTTTTGCCGCCGACGAACTGCGCGGCCTGAAGCGCAAGGGCTTCTCGGATCGCCGCATCGCCAATCTGCTGGGCATTGCAGAGTCAGCCGTGAGGGAACGCCGGCAGGCCATGGGCATCCGTCCCGTGTATAAGCGCGTCGATACTTGTGCCGCCGAATTTTCCACCTCGACCGCTTACATGTACTCGACCTACGAGGAAGAGTGCGAGGCGCGGCCGACGAACAGGAAGAAGATCATGGTGCTCGGTGGCGGTCCAAACCGCATCGGCCAAGGCATCGAGTTCGANNATCATGGTCAACTGCAATCCGGAGACCGTGTCGACCGACTACGATACCTCGGATCGTCTCTACTTCGAGCCACTGACGCTGGAAGACATCCTCGAAATCGTCCATGTCGAGAAGCCGATCGGCGTCATCGTGCAGTTCGGCGGTCAGACGCCATTGAAGCGCGCTCGCGACCTCGAAGCGAACGGTGTACCCATCATCGGCACGACGCCGGACATGATCGACGCCGCTGAAGACCGCGAGCGCTTCCAGAAGCTGCTGCACGAACTCGGGCTGAAGCAGCCGCCCAACCGCACGGCGCGCACCGAGGCGGATGCCATCCGGCTCGCCGCCGAAATCGGTTATCCGCTGGTGGTGCGGCCAAGCTACGTCCTCGGCGGCCGGGCGATGGAAATCGTGCACGAAGAGAAGGATCTCGAACGTTACATGCGCGAGGCAGTGAAGGTTTCCAACGATTCGCCCGTGCTGCTAGACCGCTTCCTCAATGACGCTACCGAAGTCGATGTCGATGCGCTGTCCGATGGCAAGCAGGTGATCATCGGCGGCATCATGGAGCACATTGAACAGGCCGGCGTGCATTCCGGCGATTCCGCTTGCTCGCTGCCGCCCCACACCCTATCGCAGTCCATCCAGGACGAACTGCGTCAGCAGACCGAGCTGATGGCCAAGGGGCTCAACGTTTGCGGGCTGATGAACGTGCAGTTCGCCATTCAGGGTCAGGGCAAGGACGCCGTCGTCTATGTGCTGGAAGTCAATCCGCGGGCGTCGCGCACGGTGCCTTTCGTTTCCAAGGCCACCAGCCTGCCGCTGGCGAAAATCGCGGCGCGCTGCATGGCGGGGCGCAGCCTTGCCGACCAGGGCGTGACGCGCGAAGTCATTCCGCCGTATTACTCGGTGAAGGAAGCGGTGTTCCCGTTCATCAAGTTCCCGGGCGTCGATACCATCCTCGGACCGGAGATGAAGTCGACCGGCGAAGTGATGGGCGTCGGCCGCACGTTCGGCGAGGCGTTCGTCAAGTCACAGATCGCCTCTGGCACCAAGCTGCCCAAGTCGGGCAAGGCCTTCATCAGCGTCAAGCCGTCCGATCGGCCAAAGTCAGTCGTGGTGGCACGCCAACTGCACGAGCTTGGCTTCACGCTGCTGGCGACGCGCGGCACCGCTTCCGCGATTACCGAAGCCGGTGTGCCGGTGACGGTGGTGAACAAGGTCAATGAAGGCCGGCCGCACGTGGTCGACATGATCAAGAACAACGAAATCGCTTTCATCGTCAATACGGTCGAGGAAAAGCGTTCGGCGATCGTCGATTCGCGCTCCATCCGTACTTCGGCGCTGGCCCAGAAGGTTACGCTCTACACGACCGTCGAAGGCGGTCTGGCGGCATGCCAGGGCATGCGTCACGCCGGCCTCGAAACCTACGCACTCCAAACGCTACATCTCGAACTGCAATGAGCAAGATTCCGATCACCCTGCGCGGCGCCGAGCTGTTGCGCGAAGAGTTGAAACGCCTGAAGTCCATCGAGCGTCCCTCGGTCGTGGCGGCGATTGCCGAGGCACGTTCCCACGGCGACCTGTCGGAGAACGCGGAATACGATGCGGCCAAGGAACGGCAAGGTTTCGTCGAAGGCCGCATCGCCGAGGTGGAGGGCAAGCTGGGCAACGCCCAGATCATCGACCCGGCGGCGCTGGATGCGGATGGCCGCGTCGTGTTCGGTGCCACCGTCGATCTGGAGGATGCCGACAGCGCCCAGAAGGTTTGCTACCAGATCGTCGGCGACGACGAAGCGGATCTCAAGCAAAACAAGATTTCGCTCAATTCGCCGGTGGCGCGTGCGCTGATCGGCAAATTCGCCGGCGACGTCGTCGAAGTGCAGACGCCCGGCGGGCGGCGCGAGTACGAGATCCTGGACGTCAGGTACGCGTAGGACGGGCGGTTGCGCGGCGGCGGGGTTTGTCCTGCGCAGCCGCTGCCTGTTTCTTGGTCATCGGCTTGCCACGGCGTGCCGCCACGGCTGACTTTGCAGCGTCGTCCGGCTTTGCCCGCCACAGGACGAGAACGTTGCCGATGTGCTGTACCGAGGCGCAGCCGAGTTGCGTACAGATTTCCGTCAGCAGGGCGTCGCGGTCATCGCGCTCAATGCCTTGCAGTTTGACCTTGATGAGTTCGTGAGCATGCAGCGAACGGTCGATTTCCTTCACCACTGCCGCGGAAAGGCCATTGCCGGCGATGGTGACGACGGGCTGGATATGGTGGGCAGCGGCCCGCAGGTCGCGGCGCTGGATGGGCGTCAATTCAATCATGGCATTATTCTAACCCGATGACCCAGAAAACCCGGCGGCAGAAGAAGAGCAACGCGTGGATGAACGAACATGTCCACGATACCTACGTCCAGCGGGCAAAGGCGGAAGGCTGGCGCTCGCGGGCGGTGTTCAAACTGATCGAGATCGACGAGAAAGACCACCTGTTGAAGCCCGGCATGACGGTTGTTGACCTCGGGGCGACGCCCGGCAGTTGGTGCCAGTATGTTGCCCGCCGCGTTCAGCCAGGCGGCAAGGTGATCGCCCTCGACCTG
>PMIH01000311.1:24192-30173 GCA_003158255.1 Rhodocyclaceae bacterium | reverse complement strand
GCCAACCTTGTCTATCCGTCTCCGTGGCTGGGTCGATTCGAGAGCCAGGAGGATTTTGCCACGGGCGTTGCTGCGGCGCCGGGCTTGGGCGACGTCATCGGCCACATCGACGACCAATGCATGGCAAGCCGTCATCCTAAAATGTTTCCGGCCTTCTGCACAGGCTGCGGCTCCGTGCAAACGATGCGGTTCGATTGGTCTTTGGGTGGCATCACGCCGGAAGGTGCTACCCACCCGGCGTGGACAGAAACGTGCGTCTGCCAATCTTGTCGCCTCAACAGTCGCATGCGCGCCGTGCTCGGCTTCGTTCTGAGCCACTCCGCCTACGCCCGGACGGGCCGTTGCTATATGGCCGAAAGGGTGACGGACTCCTACGCCGCGTTCGGCCGACACTTCGCCGAACTCGCCAGCAGTGAGTACCTCGGACCGCAACATCGCCCGGGCGAAATGGTCATGGTCGCCAAAGCGGCGGGTCTCGTGCGTCATGAAGACCTGACCCGCCTTTCGTTCGCCGACGCCAGCTTCGGCTGGGTGGTGGCGCAGGATGTCTTCGAACACATTCCAGACTATGCTGCCGCATTCCGCGAGTGCGCGCGCGTGCTGTCGAACGCAGGACATCTGGTGTTCTCGATTCCTTTCAACAGCGCCCTGAGCAAGACGCAGATTCGGGCGCAGGTGCGGCACGACGGCAACATCGAACATTTGCTGCCCCCAGAAGTTCATGGCAACCCGGTCGACGGCAAAGGCGCGCTCTGCTTCCAGAATTTCGGTTGGGACATCCTCGATACGCTGCGCGCATCGGGCTTCGCGCGCGCGGCCGCGCATACCTATTGGGGCCCGTGGTTCGGTCATGTCGGATTCGGCGGCATCGTCTTCTGCGCCGACAAGTAGCGTGGCGACCGCAACCTGAGAAACGGCCGCTCGATCAGCGCATAGGAAAGTGCCGACACGACCAGCGTGAGCGGTACTCCGATGGCAACCGACATCGATAGCCACGTCTTTCCCTGCCCCACTATCACCGACGTCGAGTTGAGCCACTCCAGCGCCAGCTTGACGCGCTGCACTAGGGGTTCACCCGATAGGTCCAGTTTCGGTGCATCACGAAGTTGAATACCGGAACGAAAGTCACGACCAGCGCCACGCCGAGAAGGTAGGGCAGGTTTGCCGCGGCGATTGCGCTCGATAAGGCAATCGTCAGGATCAGGCCAATGATCGAAACGACCACGTAGCGAGCCAGCGATCTGCGGCTGAGTCCAGCATTGAAACTCCAGATGGAATTGGCGGTGTAGCCGAGCACCGTCGCCACAACGAAGGCCGCCGCATTGGCGGGCGTCGGGTGTGTGCCGAAGCCTTCCACCAGCGCGACTACAACGGCCACGTGGGTGGCTGTGGCGGCCACACCGACACAGCCGAATCGTAGTGCCTGCTTAAACTTGGTCAAGAGAGGTTGTTCGGCTGGCGGCGGGGTCGGCACCCCGGTCGCAAGCCCGGACGATGTAGACGGGCCGTTGTTTGGTCTCGACGTAGATCCGGCCGATGTATTCGCCCAAAACGCCGAGGCCGATCAGTTGTACTCCGCCGAGAAACAGGATGGCGGTTAGCAGCGATGCATAACCGGGAACGTCGATGCCGAAGATCAGGGTTCGAACGACGATTGCGCTGCCGTAGCACAGCGACAGCATGGCGATCACGATCCCGAGGTAGGTCCACAGACGTAATGGCATTGTGCTGAACGCGGTGATGCCTTCCAGTGCGAAGTTCCATAGCTTCCAGGCGGAGAACTTGGTCGTTCCCGCCGAGCGTGCAGCGCGAACGTAATCGACTGTGATCGTGCGAAAGCCGACCCACGCGAACAAGCCCTTCATGAAGCGACGCCGTTCCGGCAATTGCTTCAAGGCTTCGACCACGGCACGATCCATCAGGCGGAAATCGCCAATATCCTCGGGAATGGGATAGTCGGCGATGCTGTTGTGCAAGCGGTAGAAGAGGCGGGCGGTGGATCGCTTCATCAAGCCGTCGCTGGAGCGGTCCGAGCGCCGCGCCAGCACCACTTCGTAACCTCCCCGCCACCGGTCGACCAATGTCGGGATCAGTTCGGGCGGATCTTGCAGGTCGGCGTCGATGATGATGACCGCCTCCCCCCGCGCATGATCGATGCCGGCCGACATGGCGGCTTCTTTGCCGAAGTTCCTCGACAAGTCGACCACGCATACTTGCGGACACTCGCGTTGCGCGGCGAGCAGTTCGGTCAAGGTTCGGTCCGTACTGCCGTCATTGATACAGACGATCTCGAACGGCTCGTCGAGTGACTTCATTATCGGTATGACCCTGGCCATGAACAAGCCAACAGCGGGGCCTTCGTTGAAAAATGGACATACGATGGAGATCATTTTCTGGTGGACGGCAAATCAGCGACTTGTAGTTTCAACTGGCGTTCGGAAAAACGGCGAGCGACCGACTCGGTAATTTCGGCCACACACTGGCAACCTTGGTCATATGCCCAGAACGTCAGTCCCTGAGGGTCGGTGGCTGACAGTTCCGCGTCAGTCTTCACCACCCGCGCCCGGCGCGGCCCAGCGGCATCGAGGTCGGTTTCCACGCTTGCCATCAACGTGTCGATGAGCCAGTGGTAGTCGCCGTCGCTCCAGCGCGGGACGACCACCTGACTCGGCTGGCTGCCGAGTATGAAGCGATAGACCGTCGAAATTTCCGTTGTATCGGCGGCCAACGCCTTTTCGGCATCCCGATGCGCCCTTGCGGCGGCACTGAAGACCAGCAGCACGCATAACCCCAGCGCCCACCGACGACGCGAATTATCGCCTTGGGCGACCAGCACGGCGACGAGACTGCTGATAGCCCACCAGATGAAGAACAGATACCGATCCGGGTTGAAAATGCCCGGGAAGACCGTGAGCGGCGCCAGGGGCGCCACCAGAAGTAACGCCGACACGAGCAGCAGTCCGGCATTGATGCGCCTGTTCTTCAGGGCCCAGAGCAAAGCGAGCACGACGCCGATCAACGCGGCAGTGCCAATGGCCGAATGGGTAAACGGCATCTGTGGTAGTTTCGCCAGACCGGAAGCAACTTGAACGATGTCGTAGGTGGCGGCGTTGGGTCGGTAGCCGCCGATCAAACTACCCAGCACGATGACTCGCCAGCCGGCATACGCCACCCCGGCCAACAGCAGTGGTGACGCGAACTTCAGTCGCGTCCGCCAGTCTCGATCCGGCAGGAAGGGAAGAATGCCGATTAGGGGAACGTAGATTTCCTTGCAATTGACGGCCAGGGCGTAGAAGAGGGTTGCTGCTGCCGCCCAGCGCCAGCTTTCCGCACGCAGGGCGACCACATAGGCATAAAGCGCGCAAAGCGAGAACAGCAGACCGGCGGCGTAATGCCCCGTCATCAGTTGCTGCGCGACGTATGTCGTTGGCGCTCCGATCAGAAACAACAGGGCTCCGATCAACGCAGGAAGCGAGGCGATCCACAGACGCAGCAAAGCGAAGGTCGCGATCGCGGCAAGCCAGATCACGAGCAACTGATGGGCATAGAACGGGGCGGGCCGCAGGCCGAACAAGGATAAATTTACATCGTAAAAGAAAATATTCCAGGGCGTGATATGGGCGCCGCCGGAAACGCCCTGAACCAGTTCAGGCAGGAAGAAGTACTGCCAAGGCGAGTATCTGGCCGCGGTTGAAAGGTGCGCGCCATCGTCGTAGCGCCAATACGCATCGAGCGCACTGCCGTGCAGGGCGAACACTGCGGCGGCTAAGGCGATGGCGATGCCGAAACAGGCTGCCGTCCAGCGTGTCGCGCTTGGCGAACTCCAGTCTCGGCTTGGCAAGAAGATCTCCATTTAGGCGTGTGGTGGTGGTAGTTCGCGTAAATGCCGCCCATTCTATCCAACCTGGATTACCTGTTCTCAATAAAGCTGTGCTAGCTCACGTGAGGAGCCCGAGAGTAGTGACTCTGGTTCGGTCACGTCGGATTCGGCGGCATCGTCTTCTGCGCCGACAAGTAGCGTGGCGACCGAAACCTGAGAAACGGCCGCTCAATCAGCACATAGGAAAGCGCCGAGACGACCAGCGTGAGCGGTACTCCGATGGCAACCAACATCAACAGCCGCGTCTTGCCCTGCCCGTGTATCAGTGATGTTGAATTGAGCCATTCCAGCAACGGATGGTGCCAGAGATACAGGCTGTAGCTGATGGTGCCGAGAAACACGATTGTGCGATTGCCGAACAGGAATTCGACGACACGCCCTCCGTTCATCGCGGAGAAGACCAGTGCTGCGGTACCCAGGCCCAGAGCCGGCGTCCAGCAGTAGAAGATGGGGTTGTCGCGCCAGTACTCGCTTCTGGCACCGGCGAGCCAGTAGATGGCAACCAGAATCAGCAGCAAGCCCAGCGCACCCAGCCAGTCGGCCCGCTCGCGGGTCCAGAGCCAGCGTGGCAACCGGTCGCGGTTCACATGCAGCATTGCCGTCAGCATGCCTAGCCCAAAGGTGTCGAGGGACCCGGGCAGTTGATATGACGCGTACACACGCTCCTGCATCGGCCGGTCGGCCAGTAGCGTCACTACGCCGTATCGCCACAGGGTCATCGCGAACAAGCTTCCTATTAGCAGCAGCCACCAGCGACGCATCGGCAACAGGAAGGCGAGGAAGGGCAGCGCGAGGTAGAAGCTGAACTCGATGGGCAGCGTCCACCACACCATGTTGATCGGCGTCGTGCCGAGCGGCGGCGGAACGAACAGCATGAGCAGGTGACGCCATAATGCGGACCAATCGTCGATGCTCGCATGCCAGGGCAACCAGGCGGCAAGCAGCACCAGTAGCGCCAGTTGCGCGTAGTAGGCCGGGAAGACCCTCGCCACGCGCCGCAGCAGGTAGCGGCCGGTAGCCGGTCGCTCGCGCAATCCGGCCTGCCATTCGGCGTAGGGTAGAGCGAGCAGGAACCCGGAAAGGACGAAGAAGATCGAGACCCCGGCGAACCCGATGCTGATCAACGGTGTCAGGTCGATTGCCTGCCCGGCGAACGGCAGTTCGATCGGCGGATATTTGGCAAACGTCCAGGCGTGGTAGAGGCAGACCCACAGGGCTGCCCAGCCGCGCAGCCCGGTAAGCGCCCGCAGGTGATCGTTCTGTTCGGCAAACAGTCGAACAACCGCGGCAGGTGCTGGCGTGCCCCTTTCGATTGCGCTCATGGTGAAATCGAGCGCTTTTCCGGCTGCGACGCCGACCGAAAAACCCACCAGCGATAGACCAGGAAATTGACCACGGTCAGTAGTACAGTGACGGCCACTTGAGAACCCCACAGGGGCGCGTCGGCCAACAGAAAGGCTTTCAGCAACGCGATGTTGGCGACCCACTGGAAGGCGAGCGCAATGACAAAGCGCCACAGCGCGACGGGGACACCGTGTCCCGGCGAGAAGACCTTGAAGTAGGACGTGACAAAGCGTACCACCGCGCCGGCCAGAAAGCCGATGGCGCTGGCCGGAACACCTGTCGTGCCGGTTTCGATCAGCAGCCACATGACCGAATAGTGGGCACCCACCGCCAGGAATCCGGTCAGCACGTGCAGGACGAAACTGTAGAGCGCCTCGTTCGCCTGAAGCCAGTTGCGAAGGCGCCCGATCATGGCCGGCCCATGGGAATGGGTTTCAGAATCGACTAGCGAACGAACAACCGGTGGCGATACAACCCGGTCCGCGCCAGCAGGCCCAGCATCGACACGCCGAGTACGCCCAAGCCGTAACGTACCGAGCGCGGGAAGTTGATCGAACTGGCTTCGGCGAAGTACCGCGTCGGCACCGAGATTTCGCCTAACCGGTACTTGGCGAGGATCACCTGCGCCAGGAACTGGTTGTCGAAAACGAAATCGTCCGAGTTGTTCTGCCAGGGAATCGAAGCCAGCAGTTCCCTGGAGTAGGCGCGGAAGCCGGTGTGGTATTCGGACAACTTCGCGCCCAACAGCAGGTTCTCC
>PMIH01000311.1:0-24176 GCA_003158255.1 Rhodocyclaceae bacterium | reverse complement strand
CGGTAGCAGGTCTTCTGGTTGCCACCATAGCCCAGGTTCGCCTCGTGCAGAAAAACAGGGATGCCAAGCTCGCGGGCGCACGCGGCGGTATCGTCGTCGCTAGCGTCGTCCACCAGCACCACATGGTCGACCACATCATGCGGAATCGCCTGCCATGTGACCTCCAGCGTCTTGGCGGCCCGATAGGCCGGCATCACCACCATCACGGTTTTATTGTTGATCATGGGCGGCAGCTAGGTGTGGTCGGAACACCGAAATTTTATCATCCTCGAATATCGCCTTGCCGAATTGCGCTGCCAGCGCAGGCAGGCAGTTCGCGGTTTCCTGGCCGATCGATATTGGGCCCTCGGGGCCAGCGACTTGATACGGTTTCTGGAAGACGACGAATTCGACGTTCTTGCGCCGCAGATCGTTGCTATCCACCAGATGGACCGCATTGCGCAAGGCAAACCGGCCATCGCGCGGCGTTTCGCCATCGCGTCGTTCAGCACAAAGCCCGGTCACAAAACCCGGAATGACGCGCCGATGGCTGAGCGCCTCCCAACGCGGCGCGTCCCAGCGCGGGCTGAAGTACGAGTAGGGGGCAACGGCAATCGTCATCGTCTCTGCGGGACTGTCGGCCAGCGTTCGCCACCAAGGCGACAAGGGAATCGTCGTCGCCATCTTGTCCCGAATCGCCGCCCGATCTTCACGGTAGTCGAACTGGTACATGGAATGCAGAGAATAGCTGTTGGGGCGCGTCATCGTCTGGCTGAGCGGAGTCTTCGGGAGAAGAACGGCGACGGGTAGCAACAGCACGACGATCGCAGCCACATTTCCGAGTGACGATCCAACGGCAACGGATGCTCGCGCGGCTCCAGCCGCAACCGCCAGGAGCAGCAAGACGATTCCCGGCAGGAGATACCGGCCAAGGGTGAGCGGATTGTGGATCCACGCCGGCTGGGCGATGTAGATCAGGATCAGCGTGATCGCCACCCCCAGCAACGCACCCTTGGGCAACGGCCCGGCGTTCCAAATCCCCGGCAGACCAAACACACCGAGAAGCAAGCTGGCCACGACCGAGGGCACCAGAGGGGTTCCCAGCCACAGGTGGCCGAGACCGATCCACGTATCAAGCGTGGGCAAGTCCGCACCCGACTTTCCTGTCAGCGCGGCGGGGTCGGCCAGCATAGGCGGAAGCACCATCACAAGCGTCAATGCCGCAGCCGGCAAACCCACGCCCAGGAGTTTCCTGAATGATTCGCGGCGCCGCGCGCCCGGTCGCAAGAAATCGATCGCTACCAGAAGAAAAGGGGCGGCGACAAACGGCAGAGTCAGCAAGTGCAACCAGACTGAAAACGATGCGCAGACGGCATAGCCCGTCGCTGCGAGCGCACGTCGTCGCTCGTTCAGCCAGTAGCGCCAGAAGAGGAAGTGCGCCAGATAACCAAGGAAGATCGTCAGGCCGTACGGTCGGGCATTGCGGCTGTAATAGATCAGCATCGGCGACACCGCCAGCAGCGCCGCGAACACGAGCGCGGTACGCCAACCGATGTGGCGGTAAGCCCATAGCGGGAACAGCACCAGGACGGCAACGCCCGCGGCCATCATCGGCCACCGCATGGCCAATTCGCTCAAGCCGAACCATTGGGCTTCGCACCAGTACAAGAGTGTCAGCGGAATGCTGTAGTCGGCCGTGCCAAAGCTCAGGAGGAACTGGCGCGGCGTATTGAAAATCGCCTGATGCAGAGCATGCCACTCGTCGTCCGTGAGAACCTGCATCAAGAACTGGTCCAGCCTGAGCCAGAGCCCGAGCAGGAATACGGAAATCAGGGTGACCAGCGGCGTACCACCACGGCTGACTTTGAGCGTCCGCTCCGCCGTTGCAATAGGAACGTCACTCATGAAGCCGAGAAGCCGTCGGCAGGCAACACCGCCGCGATGGCCTCCATCGCCGTTTGTGCCGATTCGGCGACGGCGCGGTTGCCGAGGTAAGCCGCGATATGACGAAGAACGATCTGGTCCTCGCCGGGATTCGCAAGCCGGAAGCGCAAATAGGCCGGACTAAAGATCAGGTCCATCGGCACCAGGTAGGCAAACAGGTAATGTGCCAAACGGCCAGACTGCTCATGGGCCTCGGCCTCTGCAACGTGGCGATAGGAACAATCTCCCAATGTCTTGACCGAAACATCGAGCAGCAGGGCTTCCAGCCCGACACTCGAGTTGATCGTCAAAAGTCGGCGACAGCGCTGGATGAATTCGATGCTGTTGGGGGACTCATCGACGACATATGGACCGGGCCTCAGCGCGAACTGGCTGCCCGGATGGGTCCGGACCAACCGACGCTGCCGAGAATGATTGAGTTGGGCATGGACAAGCAGCGACTGGTTGTCGAAGCCGTTGCCGAAGGCGATCAGGTTCGAGTCGTCTTCGACTTGCAGAACCACCCCAAGGTCAAAATCCGCTGGCCTTGGCTGGACGTCCTGATTTGCGAAGAAACGCCGCAGCCGACGCGTGGGCCAGTTCGCGCCCCGGAATCCAGAACGGAGGTATCTTAGCTCCGCCTCGGTGTTGCCGTTGACGCCGGTGAAGTCCAGATAGGCAGTCGGCCGATAGTCGGGCCAGCGCAAGGGACCCAGTTCAAGGTGCATCACGCGGATGCCCCGCTCTTCGGCCACCGCGTTCAGCGACGGACAGTTGCACCATGTGAGAATCGCGTCCAGTTTCGCCGCAGGATGGCTGCTGAGTGCGTCGGCCAAGGCGCGCTCCAGAAGCGGAATGCGCCGCGTCAGCATGGCCTTGAAGACCGCGACCGGATTGCCACCGTGTGCGCTCAGCAACTCCGCAAAAACGTCGTCTGACAGCAGGCCGTAATCGTGCTCTGCCATCCGCTGCGGCGTGGGGATTTCATAGCCCAGACGGTGGGCGGAGATCTCCTGCATTTCCCAGCGCCCCTCGGCGGCCCACGACTCCGGTGGCCGCAAGTAGTCGGACGTGACAATGAAGCTTAGGCGCTCGCCGAAAGAATGCAGCAGGCGGTAGTACAGCCACAAGTAGGGAGCGCGATAGCCGCGGACCGGAAAAGGGAGCAGAAAGGCCGCGATCATGTCGCGCCGGGTAGTACCGAAACGGCGATGGGCGCGAAAACAACACCGACTTGGGCGCGCGGCGACCAGATGCGCAGCGTGGTCATGGGGCGCCGCTGGTCAAGTTCTTCGCGCTGGTCGGCAGAGAAGCAAGCCAGCCCGCAATGGACGAGGTATTCGCCGCTGCTGAGGGGCAGCCGGACCGTGTAGTCGACGCGAAGTTCTCCCGCGGCAAGATCGATCTGCCGACCGGCATTCAGGTTGTTGTCGCCCCAGACATCGGAGCCTTGGGCTTTCGACATGGAGATGCCGAGCGCGATGTTCGCTATCGGCTCAGCGGCGAGGATGCGGAAACAAAACGTCACCTCTTCCCCCGAGCGGAGAATCGGCTCGTCGTCCATCGGGTTGCCGTCGCCTCTGAGGATCGACATTTCGGCGATGATCGCCCGGCCGCTGCCAAAGCGCTTTTCACCGAGTGCCGCGTTTCGTTCCGCCGCCTGGATTGCTTGCAAGCTGGCCAGATCCCAGCAGCGATCGCGTTGCTGACGTGATGGGCCGGCCGGTGGTCTCTGCTCGGCGAGCATGCCCTTTTCGTAGGCAAGGACTGCCGCGAGTACGTCGGTCGTATCGTGAACAATTTCGCCGCCATCGAGGACGATGCAGCGATCGGCATATTCAAGCACCTGGCCGGTCGCATGCGTGACCATCAATATGGTCACACCCTTGCGCCGAAGTGCCTCCATGCGCTTGAAGCACTTGTACTGGAAACCGACATCGCCAACGGAAAGCGCCTCGTCGACGATCAGGATCTCCGGTTCCAGGCAGGCCTGAACGGCGAACGCCAGGCGCACGAACATGCCGCTGGAGTAAGTCTTCACGGGTTGATCGAGAAATTCGCCGATGTCGGCAAATTCGGCGATTTCCTCGATTTTCCGGTCGACGTCGTCGTTGACCAGGCCGAGGATGGCACCGTTCAGGTATACATTTTCCCTACCCGAAAATTCTGGATTGAAACCCGCGCCCAGCTCGAGCAGGGCGGCGATTCGGCCGGCAGTTGCCACCGAGCCGAAGGTCGGGCTCTGAGTGCCGCAAATGATCTGGAGAAGCGTCGATTTCCCGGCGCCGTTGCGGCCGATGATGCCCACCGTCTCGCCGCGCTTGACTCGCAAACTGACGTCGCGAAGGGCCCAGAACTCGCGGTGATAGCGCCTCGGCGCGCCGCCGGACAAGCGCTTCAGACGCGGCAGAATGAACTGTTTCAGCCGATCGGCGGGCGTATCGTAGATGGGGAACATCTTGCCGACATGATCGACGCAAATCGCCCATTCCTCGGTTTGCGCCGGGGGTGTCAAGGGCGGCTGCGTGGCGGGCAATGAAGGTACGGGCATGCGGCGGCGGTCGGTGAACGGGCGTCGGCAAGGCAACGTCCAAGGGCGCCATTGTAACGAACGAATGTGGCGAACGCCCCGCCGGGCATTCAGGTTCGTGTCCCGCGCCGGCGCGCGGGACACGCGTTCGGCGCTGCTACGGTTTCTTGAGCGCCTCGTAGGTGGCGTCGTCAAGTTCGACAGGCTTCGAGCCGAGGAACTGTTTCAGCCACTCGGCGCGCCGCTCGTTCGTAAGCTGCTTTCGCACGGCATCGACAACCTGTTCCTTCACCTCGTCGAACGACAGCGTCTTCGCCGGCCGATATTCGAGCAGCTTGATGATGTGGTAGCCATACTGGGATTGCACCACGGCGCTCAGTTCGTTTGGCTTGAGTTCATAAGCGACCTTTTCGAAGGTCGGCACGAGCTTGCCCCTCTCCATCCAGCCGGGCAGCTCGCCGCCGGAGCTGGCGGAACCTTTATCGTCCGAGTTCGCTTTGGCCACCTCCGCAAAATTGGCGCCTGCCTTCAGCTCAGCCAGCAGCTTCTCGGCCTTGGCCTTGGCTGCCGCGTCATTCTCGGCGGGGACGACGAGGATGTGCGCAACGCGAATGGCCTCGGACTGCTTGTATGTGGCCTTGTCGCGCTCGTAGCGCTCACGGGCAAGGGCAGTCAAGTCCTTGGGGAGTTCGGCGGCAATCTTCTCCGCCTGGGCGTCCATGTAGGCTTTGATGATCACGTCGCGGCGCGCCTTGACGATGCGCTGCTTGACGTCGGCCTGATTGCCGATGCCCGATTTTTCGGCCGCCTCGGCAATTCGTCGGTCGCTCAACTGCGACTCGACGTAACGCGTCATTTGAGCCTTGCCGACTCGCGCCCGTACGTCCGCGGGGACACCTTCCAGCTCCAGACGAATTTCGGGGATCGTGATGCTGGATTTGCCATCGGTCATGGCGACGGCGCCATCAGCCGCCGATGCCGGCAACGACAGGGTGATTGCGTGAACAGCAAACAGGACAGGGAGGACGAACGATCGGAATTGCAGCATGGAAACTCCAAATGAAGGTCTAAACGAAAAGTCTTGAAAGTTTATCGCGACGCCCATAAGCAAACTGGCCGGAGGAATCCCGGCCAGTTGCTGGCTTCGCAGCGCAAACTACAGGCTATTGGGCATCGGTGCTTCTACTGAACTGGAATCGGCATTGCTGCCCCGGCAGCAAGCAATGATTGACGTCATTAACCATGATATTGACGTAATACTGGGTTCCATTGGTCAGCGGGCACTGAACTGGATTCGACCATGTCAGCACGCCCGGCTGGTTGCCGGCGGTGTTCTTGCAAAGCGCGGGCGCGTTGGCATACGTGGTGGTCGGATCCGTCACGACCCACATCGACACGCTGGAGTTAACGTTAGCGCCTGTGGAACCCATGAGCAGGAACTGGCCGATGCCCGGATACAAGTCATTGTTGCCTTTGACGCGCAAGCTGAGAATGTTGCCTGGGGTGAAGTAGAAGTTAACAGGGGTTGTCCCTGGCGTGATCGTGTAGTAGTCGTGATAGGCGCAACCGGCATCTGAGGCGCCAGGGTTCCCGGAATCGATGCACCCGGGGATGTAGCTGATGCCGTTGCCTCCGGTCATCTGGTCGGCTACGAGCAAATTGGTGTAGCCCGGGGGTTGCCAAAGGCCAGAGCCGGGGTCAGTGAGCCGAGTGCCGGTGTAGACAAAGCTTGCCGTAACCGTGCAGGCCGAAGTGACTGCACCCGTGGTATATGTCGTACCCGACAGGGAACCACCGCAGTGGTCGGAGGAAACGCTCTGGATGCCATAATTTGTAGCCGGCGTCACCGTGAACGTCGTGGTGCCATTGCTTGCAACGGCCCGAGAGGTGGGAGAAATCGTCCCGTTAGCGCCAGCGCTAGTACTCACCAAATAGCCACGAGTCGCGGCGCAATTGGCCGTCGGCGCCGGGCTGCCGGTGCCGGTACACGTCCATGAATATTGCGATGCCGTGGTGGTAACGAGACCCGCCGTTCCGCTTGTACAGAGATTGGTGGGCGTTGCGTTCAGCACCGTCCCATTGTCCGTACCGCAGGTGGCCCCGGCAAGCGCCGCAAAGTTAACGCTGACCGTACAATCGGCGGTGACCGGCTGGGTCGTGTAGTTCGTGTTGCCAGTGCCGCTGTACACACCGCCGCATGTACCGGTCACCACAGGTCCCTGACCCGCAGTGGCAGGTGCAAGCGCAAACGTCTTGGTGCCATGGTAGGCGACCAGTTGCGCGGACGCCGGTGTAATGGTGCCATTGGTGGCGGCCGGTGTAACGTTGTAGCCGTGCGGGGCGCTACAGGCTGTGTTCCCGGCATCTGACCCGGTGCACGTCCAGGAGAACGCGCTCGCCGCAGTGGTGACCGCGGAAGCCGTGCCGGCAAGGCAAAGATTACCGGTTGGCGCATTGTGGGCCAAGATATTATAGGCGGTACCACACGCGCCGGTTGTCGTCGTTACCGGGGGGGCAGTAACCGTGAGCGATACGGGTCCGACCGTCGTCGTGCCACCACCGACCGCATTGACGCCGGTCATGCTGTAAGAGTAAACGCCAACGGCAAGCTGGTCATAAGTCCGGTAAGCAAACGGCCCGGTTTGCGCTGCGCCTACCAAGGGAAACCCAACACCCCCGCTCGCAGAGGTCGTGTCCCGTGTCCAATCGATGCTGGTAAAAGCCTCGCCGTTGTCGCAGGTCACGACGAGGTTAACGTTTTGCCCCTTCGGCAGTACCACCTTGGTGAAGTTAAAACTACAGGTCGCCTCTGCGTTCCCCGCAAACAGAATCGTCAAGCCTGCAATTGCAGCGCTTGTCTTGAGCATGGTGTTCATCATAGCGGTACCGCCTTCCGATGTTGTCGTTGAACCAATTGGGTAGACCGTCTTATTGTCGGCTAGTTCCAAGATAACTATAGCGGAGAAGATAACAGGATTCCAGGCGACATCCTGGCGTCGGGTATCGACGACATGCAAGTTCAAAAAAAAACGGGCCTGCTTGCGCAGGCCCGTTCAAACACCTTGCTATGAGTTCTTAGTGGTTGCCCGAACGGAAGGAGTGGGCAGTGTTCGAACCATAGTTGGTTGCGGCGCTACCGGTATCGCGCATGATGGCCGCGAAACCGATGGCCGGCAGGCCGGTCACCGTGGTGACGCCACCCACGTTGCCGGTGTTGGCGAGGCCGAGATTGACCCAGCCAGACGTGCCGACGGCGGCGGTGGTGAACGTCATGTGGTTGCTACCTGCGCCGAAGATCGTCGAGCCATTGTAGTCAACCACGTTGACTTCGTAGCACAACGGGAACGACGCGCCCGGCTGGTGCGGCGAGAACTCGGTACCGCTGGCAGCTTGGCCGGCTTCTTCACGATTGTAGTAGGTGAAGGTCGCGGTGTCGCACGACTTGCCGGCGGTCGGGAAAATCTCCTTGAACGGAGGAGAAATGACAGCGGCGTCGACGTAGAAGTACTTCGTCGGCTCGGTCACAATCCAGCTCGTGGCGGCGCCGGTACCGGAGGCATACTCGTTCACCACCGCATCGGCCGACAGCGTGGCCGTCACGGCATTGATCGAATTGGTGAACGTGTTCGTGATCACCGCGCCATCAACCAATGTTCTGGCGGTGAAATCGTCGCCAGAGTTCAGGTTCGGCAGCAAGTCGCCAGGAGCGGAAACCATGTTCGAACCGTTGCGGAAGCTCTCCAGCGCGGTCGGCTCGGCGTCCATGGATTGGCCGTTCGCAACGTTGATGTAGGTGACGTGACCCTTCAGGACGTTGGTCGGCGGCAAGAAGCCCAGAACCGCTGCGGACAACGGGGCAAATTGCGCGTCAACCGTGGCGCAATTGCGCGGCGTGCCGGCAACGTGCTTGGCGTTGTACTCGACGACGTTGGCTGCAGTGTTGGTATCCAGAGTGCTAATACCCATCAGCAGCACTTCGATGTAGCCTTCCTGTTCGCGGGCGGTCGTGTTATCGACGCCAGTCTCGTTGAGCAGCGCGCTCGAGAAACCAATTTCGGTCGCACCCGTCGCGGTGGCGCTGGCGGGCAGGATCGGCGAAGTACAGGTGTGATCCCAGGTGCGAACCAGAGCACCACCATCGGCAGCCTTGGTGATGACACCGTTCCACACGTCGTACGGCGACATGATGACGTTAAAGTCACGAACTTCGCGGCTGTTCAGGGCTTCGCGGAAGCGGATCTTCATGAGCGACGTCACGTTGGTGGTATTCACCACCGAGAAAATCGTGTCGTAGCCGTTCTTGACGGTGTAGTACGGGAACAGCAGGACTTCACCCGTATTGGTTTGGGAGACGTTGACCGCCTGGGCGGGCGCCGACATCATCAAGGCACCACCGCTAAGTGCGGAGGCTACAGCCAAAGTTGCGAGCTTCTTGCGTGCATTCAGCATATTCAAACTCCTTGCAAGGTCAAAAAAGAGAAACTACTAATTTTAAGCCAGGCGCCTGGCTCCACACGTACACCAGCAGACAGGCATGAAGCCTGGCCCGTCTATTGGTCTGTGTACCACCATCCCCCGTCCTTGTAAAGCCACTTCTCGGTCATTAGCCTTGTGCTTTCGACGGGCTGCGCCGAACCCATAAGACCGACCCGATAAGTAACCTCTACCAAAACAGAAGCTACTGTGGGGGAATCATAACTAATGTCTTTGGCGTGCGCCAAACGCCAATTCATAGCCCGACCGAATTTTCCTCGATACTGTTGCAAGCTTACAACAGATCTGTAATCCGGGGACAAAAAAGAGTATGCCTTGTCGAAATCGCCGTTAATCAAACCTGCCCATCGCGCCTCGGCGCGGGACTTCAATACTTCGCTCTGCGACTCTCGCCAGCCGTCACTATCCGCCGGGCTTGTCGCGCAGGCAGTCAGGACTAGAGTTAGCGACACGATCAATAGCCACAAAGACAACGGGCGGCGACACTTCATCTGGAACAACGAATCTCCTCCCTTCTCCATGAAGCTGGGCAACACAATCTTGCTACCCAGTATTCGCTCAAGATTCTGGCTGTTCGCTAGGCGACGGCCACCCAAAATGCAAGTAATCCGACAGCGGGCAGCACCATACCAAGGCTTCCTGCCTGCGTCAACCACCAGAACGGCCGCCAGATCGCCGAGTTCAGCGATCAATACGCGTGGCGCGTCACTCCAAATGCATGCCGGGGTCAAATCCACGAACTGCTAGAATCGTGGTTTTCCAATGGCGCTGGGGGTCGGTTTGAGCAAATTTGGCGAGATTCTCCTCGGTCGAAACAAGCTGGGTCCGGAGGATCTACAGCGCGCCCTGCTGCTTCAACAGGAGGAACCGGGAACTCGCATCGGCGATCTTTTGATCCGCCTCGGCTTCATCGGGGCCAGGGACGTCGCGGAAACCCTGGCGACGCAACGAGGCCTGCCTATCATGGCCGCAGCGGATTTTCCGGAATTCCCTATCCTGGAAGAAAGGGTCGCCGCACGCTTTCTCCGCGAATCCAGAACATTGCCGATTGCAGAGGACGCCGCGTCGGTAGTGCTCGCCATGGTGGATCCGACCGATGTCTATGCAGCCGAGGCTTTCCGGATATTGACCGGCCGAGACGTATCGATTCGCGTTGCATCCCGGGATGAATTCGACGTTGCGTTCGAGCGGCTTTATGGCAGCGGTCGCACGGCAATGGGACAGATCGTCGAAGACATCGAGTCGATCGACATTGAGGATGGCGATAGCGACGTTCAGCACCTCAAGGATCTCGCTAGCGAAGCACCCGTCGTCCGGCTCGTGGGGCTGATCATCCGCAAGGCGATCGAGGGTCGGGCGTCGGACATCCACATAGAGCCCTTCGAGAGCCGATTGATCGTCCGCTACAGAATAGATGGCGTCATGCATGAGGTGGAGTCGCCGCCTCGGCGCCTCTCTGCTGCGGTCATTTCTCGCGTCAAGATCATGGCGAACCTGGATATCGCCGAACGACGCCTGCCACAGGATGGCCGCATCAAACTGCGTATGCAGGGCAAGGAGGTCGACCTGCGGGTTTCCACCGTCCCGACGATGCACGGGGAAAGCGTGGTGATGCGAATTCTCGACAAGGGGGGCGTACCACTCAACTTTGAGTCGCTGGGCTTTGAGGCCGACCTGCTGCAACGGTTTACGGACGTGCTCCTGCGTCCCCATGGCATTCTTTTGGTCACCGGTCCGACCGGAAGCGGCAAAACGACTACGCTCTATACGGCGTTGGCAACGCTGAACAAGCCGGACGTCAAGATACTTACGGTGGAAGATCCCGTCGAATACCAGATGGACGGCATCAACCAGATCCAGGTCAAGCCCCAGATCGACCTCACTTTTGCCAATGCGCTGCGGTCGATTGTTCGCCAAGACCCGGACGTCATCATGATCGGCGAGATTCGCGACCTCGAAACTGCGCAGATCGCGGTCCAGTCGGCACTGACGGGGCATCTGGTTCTGTCTACGCTGCACACCAACGATGCCGCCAGCTCAATCAACCGCCTTCTGGACATGGGGATGGAAGACTATCTGCTGACATCCACGGTGACCGGCATTCAGGCCCAACGATTGGTGCGGACCCTTTGCACCGACTGTCGCCGGCCTTATCGCGCATTGCCCGAAATCGTGGCGGAGACAGGGCTCACCCGTTTCGTGGAATCCGACCTGGAGGTGACGCTTTTCGAGCCCGTCGGTTGCGAGAATTGCGCCGATACGGGCTTTATCGGCCGGGTTGCGATTATGGAAGTCTTGCCCATGTCCGATGCCATTCGCACGCTCATCATGCGGCACGCCACCGCCGGCGAGATTCAAAAGCAGGCGGTTGCCGAAGGCATGCTGACGATGTACGAGCATGGCTTGCGCAAAGTCCTCGCCGGTACCACCACGCTCGAGGAAGTTCTGCGTGTGACGCGCGAGGTGTAGGGTTCGCCATGCCATTCTTTCACTACAAGGCGGCGAGCTCAACCGGCGAAGTCAGCGAAGGCGATTTCGAGGCGCGCGATATGGCCGCGGCGATTCAGCGCTTGCAGTCGGATGGGCTGATTCCTATCCGCGTCGAGCCTTTCCAGTCGAAGCTGGAGAAACCGCCAACCTTCTTTTCCAGGGGGCGGATCGGCCAGAATCAGATCGGTGACCTGACCCGGGAATTGTCCACCTTGATTCGTTCCGGGCTCCCGCTCGACCGAGCGCTGGAGATACTCATCGGGCTTGCACAAACTCCGCCGGCTACCGAAATGCTTATGAGCATCCGGAACGACGTAAGAGGTGGATCCGCGCTTTCGAACGCAATGGAAAAGTATCCGCGCGCGTTTTCCAACTTCTATCTCGGGATGGTTCGTGCCGGGGAGGCTAGCGGCGCGCTCGGGCCGGTCCTTGAGCGCATTTCCGAGTTCATGGAGCGTTCCAAGGACCTTAAGGAAACCGTAAAGTCTGCCTTGATCTACCCGACGATCCTGGTCGCTGCATCCGTAATTTCGGTTCTTTTGCTACTGGTATTCGTGGTACCGCAGTTTTCCCAAATGTTCGAGCAGTCGGGCAAGGCTCTGCCTTTGCCAACACAGTTGGTCATTGGTGCCGGTAACGCTGTACGCAGCTACTGGTGGGCTTTACCGCTCGGCATTTTCCTTGTGTATCGCTATTTTGCCTGGCAAATGCGCGAGCATGACCGTCGTCTGGTCTGGGATCGGCGGTTCCTGAATCTCCCGCTTGCCGGCGATTTGCTCACTAAGGTCGAGATCGCCCGCTTCGCTCGCACTTTGGGCACTTTGCTGACAAACGGAATCCCGTTGCTACCGGCGCTAGGGATCGTCGGCGATACCATTAACAACACGGTCATTGCGTCAGGCGTCGCAGCCGCTCGGGAACAATTGCGGGCGGGCCAGGGTCTGACTAAACCTCTCATGGCGCAAGGGATTTTTCCGCAACTCGCGGTCCATATGATCAGCGTCGGCGAGGAAACGGGGCGACTGGACGAAATGCTTACTCGCGTAGCCGACGTCTATGATCGCGAAGTTTCACTTGCCGTACGTCGTCTGCTGGCGCTACTGGAACCAGTAATGATTCTCGGCCTTGGACTGGTCATCGGTGGAATCATCGTCTCGATCCTGCTCGCGATTCTCAAGGTCAATAGCCTTGTTGGCTAGGGTAGAGATCATCAATCAACATAACTCGGGGACTGACACATGAATCGTTGTTCGCGCGGGCTTAGGGCAGCAGGCTTCACACTCATCGAGCTGCTCGTCGTATTGCTGATTCTGGGCCTTATCGCCGGTTTGGCCGGACCTCAGGTAATGAACTACCTTGGGGAATCGAAAAGCAAGGCGGCCAAGCTACAGATCGAGGAGTTTGGTTCGAGCCTTGATTTGTTCAAGCTGGATATCGGCCGCTACCCGGACTCCCAGGAAGGTTTGAAGGCGCTTGTGGAAGCTCCGGCGGGTGCAGACCAGGGCAGATGGCACGGTCCCTACATGAGGAAGAAAATCGTACCCAAAGACCCTTGGGGCAACGAATATCAGTACGCCTCCCCGGGTACGCACGGCGCTTACGATATCTCCTCTTTTGGCAACGACGGTAGAGAGGGCGGAGACGGAGACAACCGCGACATCGTCAGCTGGGAGTAATCGGACTGTCCACGACGACCATGCTGGTGCCAACTCCGGGCAAGCGTACAAAAGGATTTACGCTCATCGAGATGGTCGTTGTTCTCGTGTTGCTCGGTATGGTTTACGCGTTGGCAGGGCCATACATTGGCGCCGGTCAAACGGCGCTGGGCGCAACCGCGGCTACGCGTCAATTGGCGGCCGGCTTGCGCAAGGCTCGCAGCGTGGCAGTAGCGGACGGACGAGAAGCGGTCTTGACCGTCGATGTAGAAAACCGAAGGTTCCAGGTGACTGGCGACCCGAAGGTTTATGAATTGCCCAAAGGCATCGACCTGAAGCTGTACACCGCTCAAAAGGAGTTGCTCGACGACAAGATCGCGGGCATTCGATTTCTCCCCGATGGATCGTCCACTGGTGGTCGAATCACTGTCTCAATTGGTCAAGTGGAACAAATTGTCGACGTTGACTGGGTAACCGGTAGCGTTGCTGTTCGGTGACAGGATGACGAGCCAACGAAATGCCCAGGGCGGTTTCTCGCTGCTTGAAATCATCGTGGCTTTCACGATACTTTCCCTCTCGCTGGGATTGTTGATGCAGATCTTTTCAAGCAGCCTGCGCAACGCCGACCTGACTCGCAAGCAGGCACAAGCCACGGCTTTGGCGCAATCCTTACTTGCCGAGGCCGGGATCGAGAGTCCGTTGGTCGAGGGCAGTACCACCGGTACGATTGGCAGCAGCTTTCGCTGGCAGACGGACGTTGCGCCCTACCGGGAACCGGTCACGTCTGGCGAAGCGGAAGTCGTTGCCGCGCCACCTGCGGTCGATCTCTGGCAAGTGAACGTTCGGGTTTCGTGGGGGGACGGGACCGAATCGCCGGAACGCTCGGTCGATCTGGTGACTTTGCGAACGCAGCCAATCCAACCCCAATGATCAGATCCGATCGCGGTTTTACGCTGCTTGAGCTGCTGATAGGCATGACGTTGCTGGGTTTCCTGCTGGCGCTGCTGTTCGGAGGGTTTCGCCTGGCGTCGAGAAGCTGGGATGCCGTCACGGAACGAACGGAGAGCACATCGGCAGAGCAACTGGCTCGAGGCGTCGTGAGGCGCCTGGTTTCGCAAGCGCAACCAATGCGCTGGAAGAAGGGAATCAACCAGAAGATCACATTTAGCGGTGAGTCTGAACGACTTGTGGCCATTGTTCCCCTGTCCGGTCCGCTCGGCGCTGGTGGGCTGGCGGTTGTGGAACTGACGACGGCGAGCGGTCAAAAAGGGGCTGGCACCACGAGCTCGCTCCGCCTGGTGCTGCGCATGACGCCGTTGCAGTATCAAGAGGAGGTATTTTCCGCTGGACTCGAAAATAGCGAGGAGCACGTGCTTCTCGCCGGACTTGATTCCGCCAGCTTTAGTTACTTCGGCGTCGAAAAACCGGGCGCCGCACCGGCGTGGCTTGATACGTGGCAAAACCCCGACGAGTTGCCTAAGCTGGTTCGGCTGCACTTGCAATCAGCCGACGATAGCTGGACGGATCTCGTCGTGGCGCCGATGGTAACCGCGTCGAATTGCCACTGGGACAGTTTCTACAAGCGATGCCTATAACCGGATCCTTGGGTCGCGTACCAACGCCTCGCTCTGCTTCCGGCATCGCCCTGGTGTTGGTTTTGTGGGTCCTGGCGCTACTGACGGTAATTGCCAGCAATCTTGTTTATTCGTCGCGCACCGACCTGACAATTGCCGGCAATGCCTCGACCGTTGCAGGCGCCGAGGCGCTGGCGGACGCCGGTTTGCATCGGGCGTTCTTCGATCTCCTGAGACCGCAGAACGATCCGAGGACATGGAAGGGCGACGGAGTCGCACATCCATGGGAGTTTCAGGGCCATCTGATCGAAGTCACCATATCGGACGAAGCGGCCAAGATTGACATCAATTCGGCAAGCGATGCCTTGCTTAAGGGGCTGTTCGTAAGCCAAGGCGTTGCCGACGAGGATGCGGCAGCGCTCATCGACTCCATGGCCGATTGGCGAGATCCGGACGACCTGCGCCGACTGCACGGAGCGGAGCGGGATGACTACGTTGCAGCGGGAAGAGCGTATGTCCCGGCCAACCAACCCTTCTCTGCCATAGAAGAGCTAAAACAAGTACTTGGCATGTCAGAAGCGCTGTATCGTCGGGTAGAATCACAAATCACGATATACTCTGCACAAAGCGGTATTCAAAGTGCGATTGCGTCCCGGGCGGTGTTGTTGGCGTTGCCCGGCGCGACCCCTGAAATGGTCGATGCCTACTTGGCACAGCGCCAAGCGGCCCTTCAGCAAAACCAGATGGCTCCGCCGTTCCCACTGGGCTTAGCTTTTGCTGCCAACCCCACCAACAGCGTTTTCAGCATTCGGGTTCGTGTCAAATTGATTAATGGAGCCAGCTATTTTCGAGAAGCAGTGGTGCGCATGACACGCGACCCCAAACATCCGTTTGACGTGTTGGCGTGGAGAACGCCGACGCATGAAAGTAGTGAGTTGGAACTGAATCCCGATGGCCAGTAGCCCAAATCTCGCATCGCCAACGCTCGCAGCCGCAGGGAAGGCGTTGCGCACGTTCCTGCGCTGGTGGGCGGCCGAGCTCGCCAGCATTCTCCCGCCACGATTGCGTGCTTGGTGGCAAGGTCATGACCGCGTAATCCTGCTTTCTTTCGAAGGCACCAAGGCTATTTTCGAACGCCAGGAACGAGAACAGATTTCGCCCGTTCTATCGGTCGATCTAAGCCCCGCCGACAGTCGTCCGCCAACGGATCTGGCGCAAAAGCTGGCGCTTGCCAGCGGCGGAAACTACCGTCTGCTGTTCCGCGTACCAACTGATAAGGTGTTGCGTCGGCAAGTGACGTTGCCATTGGCGGTCGAGGAAAACCTCCGCCAGACGCTCGCGTTTGAATTGGATCGCTTGACGCCATTCAGTTCGGATCAGGCGTATTTCGTGTACCGCGTGGTCGAACGCGTTCCCGATCAGAAGCTACTGATCGTCGAGCTCGGCACCCTCGCCAAATCGTATCTTGATTCTGCTTTGGCGCGAGCGGAAGCCATCGGCATCGGTGTGCACGGAGCGCTGATGGATGGGGAGATTCTCGAGCGCGGGACTCTGGGCATTGGTTTGTTGTCCTCTCCCGTCGACAAGACACGCATCTCCGGAAGTTTGCGGCGGTGGCGGCTTGCGGCAGGTGCGCTTGCACTTTGCTTGTTCGCGATTTCCCTGGTGGTCCCCATTTGGCAAAAACACGCCGAAATTCTGGCCCTCAACGGTCCTCTGGCTCAAGCGAAAGCGGCGGCCATGGAGGCCGATGCCGTGCGGGCGCGTTTGGATAGTCTGGTCGATCGCTACAACCGGATACCGAACAAGAAATGGGAGTCGTACTCTACGGTACTGATTCTCGACGAGCTCACTCGACGACTGCCGGACGACACTTTCGTGATTCAACTCGACTATGACGGCAAAGCCCTGCAAATCCAGGGTGAAACCGGCTCCTCGGGTGCGCTGATCGAGATCCTCGAGGCATCGCCGATGTTCAAGGATGTCGGATTCAAGTCCCAGTTGTATAAGGTCCAGGGCACTACCATCGATCGCTACCATATCGAAGCAGCTCTGGAGGCAGGCGCAATTCCCAAGCCTATCCCGCCGGCATTGAAGAGTACGGCCGACTCGCCGCCCGCTACGCCTGAAGTTGGGGCCGTCCCTCCGTCATCGGGCGGCAGCAGCAATCAAGCTGCTCCGGCTCCGTCCGTACCGGCGGGTTCAGGAGTCAAGCGGTGACAATTCAACTGAGTGATCGCCAGCAAAAATGGCTCGCTGTTGGGTTGCTACTCTTGGCAATTGCGGCAGTCGTCTGTGCTTTTGCAGTGCCCACTTGGTGGGCGAACCGCCGCTATGGCGACCATCTGATCGACATGCAGGACAAGCTCGTCCGATATTCCCGGATTGCCGCGATGAAGCCTGCCGCCGAACAAGCACTGGATCGAGTCCAGAAGGCAAATCCGCAGCGGTTTTATCTCAAGGGAGGTTCCCCAACAATAGCAGCAGCGGAACTTCAAACTTTGGTTACGAAGATGGTCGAGGCGAGAAACGGCAAAGTTGTTAGCAGCCAGTCGCTGCCGCAGAAGGATGACGCCAAGTCCGCCGCCGGATATAGCAAAGTTTCGGTAAGCGTTCAGCTGACCGCTGCGATAACGCCGCTGCAGTTGATTCTCCATGGCATCGAGACCAGCGAACCCAGCCTGTTTGTTGACCAGATGTCGATCCGATCCCAATTCGGGCGGGGGTACAAGCTCGTCCCTGGCTTTCAGCCAGAATTTACGGTCCAATTGACCATTCATGGTTACGCGCTAACGGCAGGAGGAGAGCGATGATCACGCCATCGTCGGCTGAGCGTGGCGCATGGTTGCTATTGATCGGGGTCCTTGGCCTTGCTATAGGTATCGAAACGGACTGGGGACGGCAGGTTAACCTCCCGACCATGTTGGCGGCCAAGACCGCGCCGCAGTTTGAGGATCCCGTGCTGGTGCCGCCATTCCAGTTGCTTGCCCCGGACCAATACCTGGAAATGTCGCTCCGCCCGTTGTTCATTGCCGCAAGACGTCCGGCACCAACGATGGCGGCAGTGGAACCACCGAAGCCGATGATGAAACGAGACCAGTTTACCTTGACCGGAATAGCAATCGTTCCAGAGGGCAAGTTTGCGTTCTTGATGGAGAAATCCATCAACAAGGTTCACGTCGTCACCGAGGGTAAGGAAGTCAGCGGAATCAAGGTTGCAGAAGTGCATCCCAATCACGTCGTTCTGACGCAGTACGACGAGAGCGAAGTCGTAGTTCTCAAGACAGCCAAAGGCCCAAGCCAGTCCCTTGTTGCTCCGCCACCACCGGGGCCAGACCCGATGGTCGCTCCTCCCCAAACACGTCCTGCCCTGCCACCCCCGGTCCTGCAGCAAGCTCCAGCAGGTCTCCCACCGTCGGCGGTAGCCGTACCCGCTCCTTCTTCATCTCCTCCCACCCCTTCGATGGGTACCGGTAAGCCGCCACAGGCCGGCAGCAAGGGCCTTGGCCTTCCCGGGGCCGGCAATTCGGGCACGAGATTCGGGCCTTAGGAGTCGAAGGTTGTTTGATATTTCGGACTAGTTGTTTTAGGTAACAATTATGACAATGCAAATTTCTTGGTTTAGCCTTCGCCGATGGACAGTCGTCTCATGGGCAATCGTAGCGGCCGGCTGCTCGATGATGCCCAAAGACGCTGGAGCCCCTGGGGATCTAACGACAGCCACCGGAACCACTACCGATTCAAACCCGGCGGCCACAACCGCTGCCAGCCAGACCGCCCGTTCGGAGCCGACTGTGTCGAAGCCCGAAGCCGCGAGGATATTTCGCGGATCGGGTGTGATGGTGAAGCCGCCCAAACCCGAAACCAATCCGGGAGGCGGAGCAACGTCGTTCAATTTCGAGGCGGCCGATGTCCGCGATATTGCCAAGACTGTCCTGGCCGATATCCTGGGGGAAAGCTATATCGTCGACCCCAAAGTGGCAGGTACGATCAGCCTCCGCACCACCCGCCCGCTACAGCGGGATGCCATACTGCCGACGCTCGAGTCGGTATTGAGAATGAATGGCATCATCATGATCAAGGAGAACGGAGTATTCAAGATCATGCCGGCCGCCTCGGCGAAAGGTTCGCTCTCGCCCAAGATGGCGGGTAAGGAACCGGGGTTTACCGTGCAAGTCGTGCCTCTCAAATACATTGGGTCGCACGAGATGGCCAAGATTCTCGAGGCATTCAGTCCCGATCCCGCATCCATAAAGGCGGACGAAGTTCGCAATTTACTCATCGTGGCGGGTACCCAGAACGAGATGCAGCACATGCTCGACACCGTCGAGATGTTCGACGTCGATTGGCTGAGCGGCATGTCGGTCGGTCTGTTTACTTTGCAAAATGCTGATGTCAAAGCGGTCGATGCCGAGTTCAACAAGATATTCGGCGACAAGAGTCTTAACCCCCTGGCGGGCGTGGTGCGAATCATCCCGCTCGAACGGCTGAACGGTTTCGTCATTATTTCACCCCAACCGCATTATCTGGAACAGGCAAAGATTTGGCTTGAGCGCCTCGATCAGGCCGGCGGCGCCGGGGGTACTCGGTTGTTCGTTTATCACGTGCAGAACGGCAAAGCCGAGGTTCTTGCCGATTTGCTCAACCAGACGTTCGGCAAGAGCGGTCAGGCCACCCCCAGATCGCCCGCCGCCAGCTTGGCTCCAGGCTCGACGGGAATGGAGATCAAATCCACGACGTTCGGAGCAACAACACCCAAACCCGCGACGACATCGACACCCGCTGCCGGATCTACACTTTCCATTTCCGACGAATCGGGGTCCAGCGAAGTGCGGATCGTTGCGGACAAGGAGAACAATGCGCTGCTCATACTCGCCAACGCCGCCGGCTATGACAAGATCGAGGCGGCATTGCGAAAGCTCGATTTGGCGCCACGGCAAGTCTTGATCGAAGTCATGATTGCCGAAGTAACCCTCGGCGACGAGTTCAAGTACGGTATCGAGTGGGCGCTCTCCAGCGGCACGCGCAAGACCTTCCAACTCAATACGCAAGACACCGGCGCCATCGGCCCCGTGCAACCCGGCTTCGTGTACACACTGTTGAATCCGCTAGGCGGTATCAAGGCTATCCTCAATATGAATGGCAGCGACTCCAAGATCAATGTCCTGTCTTCGCCACACATCATGGTCGCCGACAACCAGACAGCGAAGATTCAGGTCGGGGACAGCCTGCCGATCCAGCAGCAGACGTTGTCCACGACGGGGACGTTCTCCTCCACGTCGTATCTGGACACCGGCGTGATGCTTTCGGTGACACCGCGCATCAACGCCGGCGGCCTGGTGAACCTTGACATCACCCAGGAATACAGCGTTCCGGGGGTCACGACTTCGACGTCGTCGACGAATCCACCGCCGATCAGCAAGCGCTCGTCGAAGACCCAGGTGACCGTGCAGTCCGGCGAAACCATGGTGATTGGTGGCATGATTTCCGAGAAATCCACCAACAGTTCGTCTGGTCTTCCCATCCTCTCGTCCATCCCGGTTCTGGGCGGACTCTTCGGCTTTACGGATCGAGCCACCACCAAGACCGAATTGATCGTACTCATCACACCGCGCGTGGCCAAGAACGTCGGCCAAGCGACGCAGATTTCCGACGAGCTCCGACGCAAGATGGGCAACGTCAGAGACCTTGTGGATTGCGGAACCTACAACCTCGCCGGCATGTCATCGCGCGGCGGCCTGTGGTGCCTTCAAGCTCGTCGCTACGACGGCGCGACCGACAAGATGATGAAAGAAGACGAGAACGGTATCTCGGTGTACCTCAAGGACGAGGCGAAGCTGGAGCAAGACGCGGCTCAGCGCACTCTGGACGAGGCCAAGCGCGCGCAGGAAGCGGCGCAACAACGGCTAACCGAAGCGTCCCGGCGGGTAAAGGAAACCCATCCAACGGAGCCACCGAAGCCCCCCGTGCAATCGACGCAGCCAGCTCAGCAGGCGAAGTAACCACGGTACCAGTCGACGAAGCGGCCGATACCTTCGGCCAGCGGCGTCGACGGTGAGAAGCCCACGGATGTACGCAAGCGCGAGGTCTCGGCGTAGGTAATCGGTACGTCGCCGTCCTGCATGGGCAGGAAGTTGCAGGTTGCCTTCTTGCCGAGCGCGTTTTCCAGCGTGCCGATGAACTCCATCAGTTCGACGGGCTGGTGGTTACCGATGTTGAATACCGTGTGGGGTGGCGTGTCGACCGGCGGCTTGTCGAGGATGCGGACGACGCCTTCGGCGATGTCGTCAATGTAGGTGAAGTCGCGCTGCATCTTGCCGTGGTTGAAGACGTCGATCGGTTTGCCGGCCAGGATTGCCTGCGTGAAGCTGAAATAAGCCATGTCGGGCCGGCCCCACGGACCATAGACGGTGAAGAAGCGCAGGCCGGTGCTGGGAATTCCGTACAGGTGGCTGTAGGAATAGGCCATGAGCTCATTGGCCTTCTTGGTTGCCGCGTAGAGACTGACCGGATGGTCGACGTTGTCGTCTTCGGCGAACGGAACCTTCTGGTTGCCGCCATACACACTCGAACTCGATGCGTAGAGCAGGTGCTTGACGCCGTTGTGGCGGCAGCCTTCGAGTACATTGACGAAACCGATCAAATTGCTGTCGGCATAGGCGAGCGGATTCTTCAGCGAGTAGCGCACCCCCGCCTGGGCCGCGAGATTGATCACCGCATCGGGCCGTTCCTGCTTGAACAGCGCCGCCATGCCTGCGCGGTCGGCGAGATCGAGCTTGACGAAGCGGAAGCCAGAGTTGGGTGTCAGCCGCGCCAGGCGGGCCTCCTTGAGCGCAACATCGTAATAGTCGTTGAGGTTGTCGATGCCGATAACCGTGTCGCCACGCGCGAGCAGGCGCTCGGCGACGTACATGCCGATGAAACCGGCGCTGCCGGTGATCAGAACCTTCATTGCCGCTCCTTGAGAATGGCGCGCATTTTCTCATATTTCATATAGCTGTTCCGGCAACCGAAAAGAATGTGTAACAAACCCGGACGACCATCCATGAAGCCGAGACGCACGACATAGAACTTGATGAAGCGCACCAGCGGTGACAGCAGGAGACGCAGCAGCGTCGCCCGCTTGCCACGCGCCAGTGCCGCTTCGGCGGCGAGGGTGGTGTAGCGGTCCTGTTTGGCGCGGTAGTGCTCCAGACTCTCGGCAGAATCGTGCAGCAGATCGCCAACGAGTTCGCCGACTGCGCCGGCGGCGATGACTTTCTCGTGCACCACATCCGCCGACCAGCGGGCATGCCGGCGGTCGAACAGGCGCAGGCTCCAGTCCGGGTAGCCTTCGCCGTGGCGCAGGTAACGCCCCATGAAACGATTGCAGCGAGCAAAGCGGTAGGCCAGGAATTTCGGCGCCGCGAGTTCCGCGTCGATGCTTTCCCGCAGTTCGTCGCTGACGCGCTCGTCGGCATCGACACACAGCACCCAATCGTTTCGAGCCTGATCGACGGCAAACTGCTTCTGCGGGCCGAAGCCGAGCCATTCCTGCTCGATGACGCGGGCGCCGTCCTGCCGGGCGATGGTGATCGTCTCGTCGCTGCTGCCGGAATCGACGACGACGATTTCGTCGCAGAAAGCCAGCGCCGCCAGGCAGGCCGGCAACTGCGCAGCGGCGTTGCGGGTGATGACGATTCCGGAGAGGGGCGGACGAGTCACTGGGTTGCTCATGGGCATCGCTATAATCCACCTGTTTTCGCGATTCTACCGGTACGCACAGGGTGCGCATTCTTCTGGTCAAGACCTCCTCGCTCGGCGACGTCGTGCATAACCTGCCCGTCGCCAGCGATCTTGCGCGACGATTTCCCGATGCCAGCATCGATTGGGTGGTGGAAGAAGGTTTCGCCGAACTGCCCCGCCTGCACCCCGCTGTCCGCCGCATCATCCCGGTTGCCGTACGTCGATGGCGCAAGAGCCCGTTCTCGGCGCGCACCTGGCATGAAGTCAGCGCCTTCCGCCGCCTGCTGCGCGAAGGACACTACGACATGGTCATCGACACTCAGGGCTTGCTGAAGAGCGCGCTGATTGCCGCCCAGGCGGATGGCAAGCGCGTCGGCCCTGATCCGGAGAGCGCACGCGAGCCGGTCGCCGCCCGCTTCTATAACCAGCGCATTTCTGTCCCGCGCGACCTTCATGCCGTCGAACGCAACCGCTTGCTTGCGGCGAGGGCGTTCGGCTACGAGCTCGACCCATTAATCGACTACGGCATTGCCACACCGCCGCTGGCGGCACCCTGGCTGCCGAAGGGCGATTACACGGTATTGCTGACGGCCACCAGCCGTGCCGACAAGGAATGGCCGGAGAACGATTGGCAGGCGCTTGGCCTGGCGCTGATTGCGACCGGCTTGCGCTGCGTGCTGCCTGGCGGAACTCAGCCAGAACGCGAACGGGCGGCGCGACTGGCCACTTCGCTGGGTCGTGCCGTCGCGGCGCCGGCAATGAACCTTACCGATCTTGCCGGCCTGTTGGCCGGTGCTGCACTCGTGGTCGGTGTCGACACCGGGCTGGTCCATCTGGCGGCGGCGCTGGATCGGCCGACGCTGGCGCTTTACTGCGGTTCCGATCCCGCCCTCACTGGTGTGCTCGCCGGGCCGCGCGCGATCAACCTCGGCGGTTCCGGCACGCCACCCCGGGCCGGTGAAGTCGTCAAGCAGGCGCTGCAACTCCTGGGCTGATGGCACGCCTCGTCTACACACTCGGCGTCATCGTCCTGCTGCCCTGGGCACTGCTGCACCTCGTCTGGCGCGCCCGCAGGCAACCCGACTATCTGCGCCACTGGGGCGAACGCTTCGGGTTCTACGGTGACCGTCCGCGCCAATCGGTCATCTGGATACACGCCGTTTCGGTCGGCGAAACACGGGCGGCACAGCCGCTGCTGGCCGCGCTGCACAAGCGTTATCCCGAGCATCGCATCGTCTTCAGCCACATGACGCCGACGGGGCGCGAAACGTCCACCGCCCTGTTTGGCGATTCGGTCGACCGCGTTTATCTGCCCTACGACACGCCGTGGGCAGTCGCGCGCTTTCTCGACCATTTCAGGCCGACACTGGGCTTGATCATGGAAACGGAATTGTGGCCGAACCTCGTCGCCGCTTGCCGGACGCGGAATCTGCCGCTGCTGCTGGTCAATGGCCGCTTGTCGGAACGTTCGGCACGACGCTACGCCAAGCTACCGGCCTTGACCCGGCAGACGCTGAACAATCTGGCGGCAATCGCCGCTCAAGGCGACGACGATGCGCGCCGATTGCGCGAACTCGGCGCGGCCGAGGTGGTGGTACTCGGTAACATGAAATTCGACATCGAGCCGCCCACGGCGCAACTGGAACTCGGCCGCGAACTGCGCGCCGCCATCGGCGACCGACCGCTATTCCTCTGCGCCAGCACCCGCGAGGGCGAGGAGGCGCTGATCCTCGCTGCCTGGCCACGGGATTGCCCGGTATTGCTGGCGATCGTGCCGCGGCATCCGCAGCGATTCGACGCGGTCGC
>PMIH01000128.1 GCA_003158255.1 Rhodocyclaceae bacterium | reverse complement strand
ATCAAGCTGCGCTCGCCTGGCTTCGCGCATCTGGCAGCGTTGACGGAGATGTGCAAGGGACACATGCTTGCCGACGTAACGGCACTGGTCGGCACCATTGACTTGGTGCTGGGCGATACGGATCGGTGAGAGATAGGTGATGACGATGCTGAGTCCGGAATCATTAGCCAGAATCAACCGCGAGATCGCCAAGTACCCGGCGGGGCAGAGGCAGTCTGCCGTCATGGCGGCCCTGCGGATTGCCCAGGAGGAAAAGGGCTGGCTGGCGGGGGAGACTGTCGAATTCGTGGCGGACTATCTTGGCTTGCCGGCCATCGCCGCATTCGAGGTTGCCAGCTTCTACAACATGTACGATTTGCATCCGGTCGGCAAGTACAAAGTGACCGTGTGCACCAACTTGCCCTGCGCCTTGTCGGGCGGCGTTCATGCCGCCGAATATCTCAAGCAGAAATTGGGCATCGATTTCAACGAGACCACATCGGACGGCAAGTTCACGCTCAAGGAAGGCGAGTGCATGGGCGCCTGCGGCGATGCGCCGGTGATGCTGGTGAACAATATTCACATGCGCAGCTTCATGACGCCGGAAGAGATTGATCGCCTGCTGGAGGAATGCAAATAATGGCGCTCGTCGAATCCATCAATCCGCTGCTTTCCGCCGGCTGGGGCAAGGGCGATGCCGGCTGGAGCATCAAGGAATACGAGGCGCGCGGCGGTTACCAGTCGTTGCGCCGCATCGTCGCCGAGAAGATGACGCCGGATCAGGTCATCGCCGAAGTGAAGACGGCCGTATTGCGCGGCCGCGGTGGCGCCGGGTTCCCGACCGGCCTCAAGTGGAGCTTTATGCCCAAAGCTGCGCCGGAGAAATACATCGTCTGCAACACCGACGAAGGTGAACCGGGCACCTTCAAGGATCGCGACATCCTTCGCTACGATCCGCACGCGGTGATCGAAGGGATGATAATCGCCGGTTTCGCGGTCGGTGCGGGTCGTGGCTACAACTACATCCACGGCGAGATCTTCGAACTCTACGAGCGTTTCGAAGCCGCGCTGGCCGAGGCGCGAGCCGCGGGTTACCTGGGCAAGAACATCCTTGGCTCCGGTCTCGACTTCGAGCTTTTCGCCCACCATGGCTGGGGCGCCTACATCTGCGGCGAGGAATCGGCCCTGCTTGAGTCGATCGAAGGCAAGAAGGGCCAACCGCGCATGAAGCCGCCGTTCCCGGCCAGCTTCGGCCTCTATGGCAAACCGACCACGATCAACAACACCGAGACGTTCGCCAGCGTTCCATTCATCTTCCGTCTGGGCGGCGAGGCCTACCTCAACCTCGGCAAGCCGAACAATGGCGGCACCAAACTGTTCTCGGTTTCGGGGCACGTCAACAAGCCTGGAAACTATGAAGTGCCCATGGGCACGCCGTTCGCGAAACTGCTGGAGATGGCTGGCGGCATGCGCGGCGGCCGCAAGCTGAAGGGCGTGATTCCCGGCGGTTCTTCTTCGCCGGTGTTGCCTGCCAGCATCATCATGGACTGCACGCTGGACTATGACTCAATTGCCAAGGCGGGCTCCATGCTCGGCTCCGGCGCCGTGATCGTCATGGACGAGACCGTGTGCATGGTGAAGGCGCTTGAGCGCTTGTCCTGGTTCTACTACGAAGAATCCTGCGGCCAATGCACGCCCTGTCGCGAAGGCACGGGTTGGATGTACAAGATTCTGCATCGCATCGAGCACGGCCAGGGACGCCCCGAGGATCTTGATCTGCTCGGTGATCTGACAGGCAACATCATGGGCCGCACCATTTGCCCGCTGGGCGATGCGGCGTCGATGCCGGTGAATGGCTTCCTCAAGCACTTCCGCGCCGAATTCGAGTACCACATCGAGCACAAGAAATGCTTGGTGCCACCCGAGGTACAGAAGGCCGGTAGCACGTTCCACACCCGAATGATGGCCGGAGCCTCGGCATGATCGACATCGAAATCGACGGCAAGGCGCTGCAAGTTGCCGAAGGCAGCACGGTACTCAATGCCGCGCATCAGGCTGGCATCTACATTCCGCACTTCTGCTATCACAAGAAGCTTTCCATTGCCGCCAACTGCCGCATGTGCCTGGTGCAGGTGGAAAAGGCGCCCAAGCCGCTCCCCGCCTGCGCAACGACCGTTGCCGCCGGGATGAAGGTGTTTACACACTCCGACATGGCGGTGAAGGCCCAGAGGGGCGTGATGGAGTTTCTGCTCATNNTGCGACCAGGGCGGCGAATGCCAGTTGCAGGACATCGCGGTCGGTTACGGCGCCGGCGAGTCGCGCTATCGGGAAGAGAAGCGCGTCGTGGTCAACAAGAACCTCGGCCCTTTGGTTAGCACCGACATGACCCGGTGCATCAACTGCACCCGCTGCGTGCGCTTCACGCAGGAGATTGCCGGCGTGATGGAACTCGGCCAGGCTTTCCGCGGTGATCGCGCTGAGATCATGCCGTTCATCGAGAAGACCGTCGATTCGGAATTGTCGGGCAACATCATCGATCTCTGCCCGGTCGGTGCGCTGACTTCCAAGCCCTTCCGTTTCGCTGCCCGCACTTGGGAACTGGCCCGCCGTCAGTCGGTTGCACCCCACGATGGCTTGGGCAGCAACCTGATCGTCCAGGTCAAACAGGATCGTGTCTATCGTGTGTTGCCGATGGAAAACGAGGACATCAATGAATGCTGGCTCTCGGACAAGGATCGCTTTTCCTACGAGGGCCTCAATTCCGACGAACGCTTGACCAAGCCGATGATCAAGCAGGGCGGCGCGTGGAAGGAAGTCGAGTGGAATCAGGCGCTCGACTACGTTGCACACGCGCTACGTGATGTGGCCAAGGAGCATGGTCCGGCGTCCGTCGGCGCGCTCGTCAGTCCGCATTCGACGCTGGAAGAAATGTACTTGGCGGGCAAGTTGATGCGTGGCCTTGGGTCCGAGAACATCGACTTCCGTTTGCGTCAGAGCGACTTCTCCGGTCAGCGTGCTGGTATTCCGTGGCTGGGTATGAGGGTTGCCGAGCTGAGCAAACTTGACCGCGTTCTCGTGGTCGGCAGCTTCTTGCGCAAGGATCAGCCGCTGATCGCCCAGCGTCTGCGCCAGGCGGCGAAGCGCGGCACGCAGGTGTCGGTGATTCATGCCGCCGACGAGGATCTTCTGATGCCACTTGCAGGCAAGTTGATTGCCGCTCCATCGCAACTGCCCGAGCGTCTTGCGCAGGTCGTCAAGGCCGTAGCCGAGCTCAAGGGCGCTACCTTCGACACAAAGGCAACGGTTTCGCCGGAGGCAAAGAAGATCGCCGAAAGTCTGGTGTCGGGTCAGAGCGTCGCCGTGTTGCTGGGCAACTTCGCCGAGCAGCATGCCAGGTTCTCGACGCTGAATTGGCTTGCGCAGCAATTGGCTGAATTGCTCGATGGCCGCTTTGGCTTCCTCGGCGAAGCAGCCAACTCGGTGGGCGGCCACGTTGCCAACGCCGTGCCGGCGGCAGGCGGACTGGATGCAGCACGTATGCTGGCCGAGCCGCGCAAGGCTTACCTGATACTTGGCGCCGAACCGGAACGGGACTGCGCCGACGGCAACCAGGCGCTGCAAGCGCTCAAACAGGCGGCGAGCGTTACTGTGCTCTCCCCATTCAAGTCGGCAGCGATGCTCGAATACGCCGATGCCATCCTGCCGGTCTCACCTTTCACCGAGACCTCCGGTACCTTCGTCAATACCGAAGGCCGGGCGCAGAGTTTCCAGGCCGTCAATCGGCCGCTCGGCGAGACTCGTCCCGGCTGGAAAGTGCTGCGTGTTCTCGGCAACCTGCTCAAGCTCGAAGGTTTCGATCAGGACAACAGCGAGGCGGTACGTGACGAGGCGCTGGGCGGCAATGGCAGCGGCAAGCAAGCGCCTCTCGATTGCCTCGATAACGCCATCAGCGGAGTGGCCGTCGATCTGGCCGCAGGCGGTGGCTTCGAGCGCGTTGCCGATGTGCCGATCCACTTTACCGATCCGCTCGTGCGTCGAGCGCCGAGCCTGCAGCGAACGCGCGATGCTGCCCAGCCGACTGCGCGCATGAATGCCGCGACGCTTGCCCGGCTGGGGATTACCGCCGGCAGCCCCGTGAAAGTCAGTCGTGGTGGTACGCCGAGCATACTTCTGGCCCAGCTTGACGCGGGCCTCGCAGACAGTTGCGTACGTGTTGCCGCCGGGCACACGTCCACCGCCAACCTTGGCGCCCTGGCAGGCGCCATCACCGTGGAGCCCGCATGATGGAAGCGTCGGTGCTGCACTTCTTCGAATGGCTCTGGGGCCCGTACTGGCCGACTCTTTGGGCATGGTTCAAACCGGTCTGGCCGTTGATATGGGTGATCATCAAGATCGTCGCCATTCTGGTGCCGTTGCTGCTGGGCGTTGCCTATCTCACCTACGCCGAGCGCAGAGTGATCGGTGCAATGCAGGTGCGCATCGGGCCCAACCGGGTCGGGCCGCTTGGCCTGCTCCAACCGATTGCCGACGGCCTGAAGCTCTTCTGCAAGGAAGTCATTCTGCCCGCCAAGGCCGATCCCAGCCTGTTCTTCCTGGCGCCGGCGTTGGCAATGGCGCCGGCCGTGGCCGTTTGGGCCGTCGTTCCCTTCTTCGATGGTGGTGTCCTGGCCAACGTGGACGCGGGCGTGCTCTTCTTGCTGGCGCTGTCTTCCGTCGGCGTCTACGGCATCATCATCGCCGGCTGGGCCTCGAATTCCAAATACCCCTTGCTCGGTGCGATGCGTTCGGCGGCGCAAATGGTTTCCTACGAGATCGCCATGGGCATGGCGTTGGTCAGCATTCTGATGGTGTCGAATAGTCTCAATCTCACCGACATCGTGCGTGCCCAGGATCAGGGAATGTTCGCCCGCTGGGGACTCGGATTCCTCTCGTGGAACTGGCTGCCGCTGCTGCCGATGTTCTTGGTCTACCTGATCTCCGGGATTGCCGAGACCAACCGGGCGCCGTTCGACGTCGTCGAGGGTGAATCGGAAATTGTCGCCGGTCACATGGTCGAATACTCGGGCATGGCCTTCGCCATGTTCTTCCTCGCCGAATACGCGAACATGATCCTGATCGCGGCGATGGTTTCGATCTTCTTCCTCGGTGGCTGGTTGTCGCCGTTCGGTTTTCTGCCGGACGGCATCCTTTGGCTGTTCGCCAAAATGTCCGTGATCCTGTTCCTGTTTCTCTGGCTACGCGCGACATTCCCGCGCTATCGCTATGATCAGATCATGCGCCTGGGCTGGAAGGTATTCGTGCCGATCTGCCTAGTCTGGATCCCCGTTGTCGGCATCTGGATGATGTCGCCCTTCAACATCTGGAAATGACCCATGGGCGCCCGTGAACTGATTCAAAGCTTCTCGCTTGGCGAATTGCGCCAGGGACTGGCCGTGACGCTGCGCTACCTGTTTGCGCCAAAGATCACGATCATGTATCCGGAAGAGAAGACGCCGATGTCGCCGCGCTTCCGCGGCCTGCATGCCCTGCGGCGCTACCCGAACGGCGAGGAACGCTGCATCGCCTGCAAGCTCTGCGAGGCCGTATGCCCGGCCTTGGCGATCACCATCGAATCGGCCGAACGCGAAGACGGCAGCCGGCGCACGACGCGCTACGACATCGACCTGACCAAGTGCATTTTCTGTGGCTTCTGCGAAGAAGCCTGCCCCGTCGACGCCATCGTCGAAACCCATGTCCTGGAGTATCACGGCGAGACGCGCGGTGACCTTTACTACACCAAAGAGATGTTGCTCGCCAACGGAGATCGTTACGAGGCAGAAATCGCC
>PMIH01000248.1:2633-2785 GCA_003158255.1 Rhodocyclaceae bacterium | reverse complement strand
TCGCCGAGGTAGTCCTCGGCCGTCTTCTTCATCTTCTTCAGCACTTCGGCAGAGACTTGCGGCGGCGCCATCTTCTTGTCGCGCACTTCCACCCAGGCGTCGCCGTTATCGGCCTTGAGGATCTTGAAGGGCATCAGGTCGATGTCCTTCTG
>PMIH01000248.1:0-2575 GCA_003158255.1 Rhodocyclaceae bacterium | reverse complement strand
TTGGTGGTGCCGAGGTCGATGCCGATGATCTTGCCCATGATGGTGTCCTTATAAGAATTCGTGAATGACTAAGCTGTTCTGGATATGGGGGTATGGGCCGCCGATTCAAGTCGCCCTGGCTTTGGAAACGACCACCAGAGCGGGACGCAGGATGCGCTCGTGCAGGGCGTAGCCCTTTTGCAGCACGTTGATCACCCGGTTCGACTCGCCGTCGGCCTCGACCTGGCTGATCGCCTGGTGCTGGTGCGGATCGAACTTCTCGTCCAGCGGGTTGATTTCTTTGATGCTGGATTTGTCGAAGGCGGCAATCAGTTGCCTGAGTGTCAGTTCCACCCCGGCGTGCAGCGCTTCGGCATTCTGGTCCTGGTTCGCCAGCGCAGCTTCGAGGCTGTCCTTGACGGCCAGGAGTTCGCCAGCGAACTTCTCGGCGGCGAATTTGCCGGCCTTGGCGATGTCGTCCTGGGCGCGGCGGCGGATGTTTTCGCCCTCGGCCTTGGCGCGCAACCAGGCGTCGTGGTGTTCCTCGGCCTTCAGTTCGGCGACCTTGAGCATTTCCTCAAGGCTGGGCATGGTCTCGGCTTGGCCGGCTGCGGATTCAGCGTCGCTGGATGCGGCGGCGTCCGTTTCGGAAAGGGTCGGGTCGGGAGTTTGATTGTTCATATTCTGCATGGGGGGAAAACGTCCTTGGACGCGAAACCATGCCGATAATGGGGGCGCCCGGGCGCACTTCAAGCCCCCGGGGCAGGAAAAATCGCTTCAGGTGCGGAAGCGGCCGACGATGTCCTGCAAGTCGCTAGCCAGGTGTTCCAGCTTTTTCGCCGCGGCCGCCGTTTGCTCAACGGCCTTGTTATTTTCCTTCGCCATGTTGGCGATGGAGTCGATGTTGGCGGCGACTTCACCGCTGACGCGCCGTTGTTCATCTGTGGAGTTGGCGATGGCGTCGAGGCCGACGCCGACCCGGGTGACCGAATCGCTGGCTTCGCCAAGCACCGCGGCAACCGATTCCATGGACTCCTGGCTGGCGGAGAGGTGATCAAGGCCGCTCTGGATCGAGCGCTGGACGGCATCCGACCGCTGCGACAGCGCACGGGTGATGCCATCGATTTCACTCGCAGAACCGGCCGATTTTTCAGCCAGTTTGCGCACTTCGTCGGCGACGACCGCGAAGCCACGGCCCTGCTCGCCGGCGCGGGCTGCCTCGATGGCGGCATTGAGCGCCAGCAGATTGGTTTGGTCGGCGATGTCGCGGACTTCCTTCGTCATGTTGGTGATGGCGACCGTGCTTTCGACGAATTGGCGCACCGCGTCGGCAATGCCGCGCACCGTCGATTCCACCACCGCTATTTCACCGATCAGCTTCGACAAGCTGACGTTGCCTTCCTGCGAGCGGCGCAGGCTTTCGCGCGACTGCTCGTGGACGCCCTCGGTACTTTGTGCGATTGAAGCGATCGCCGACACCATCTGGTCGACGGCGCCGGACGCGGCGACCGAGGTATCGTTCTGCTTGTGCGAACTGGCGGCCACCTGACCGGCGCCGGCGGCCAGGTCCCGCGCCGCCGCGGTGACTTCATGCGCCGAGTCGCTGACCTGGTGCACCAGGGTGGACATTTTTGCCATCATGTCGTTGAAGGCCGAACTGGCGGCACCGATTTCGTCGGTGCCGTGGACTTCCAATCGCTGGGTCAGGTCGCCCTCGCCGCGAGCGATATTGCGCAGGCCGGAGACCATCTTGTCGATGGGTTTGGTGACGACATTGCTGATGAACAGGTAGATGAAGGCCAGNNGACGGCGGCATTCACCTGGTCGAGAGAGATCTTCATGCTCACCGCGCCGAGCACCGTGCCTTCCGGCACCTGGTGGCAGGAGATGCAGTCCTTGCCGAGGTAGTTCTTGGATGCCTTTGCCGGCCGGATGACGCGCAGGTATTCGCCCTTGGCATCGGATTCGACGGCACTGAACTCCTCGCCTTTGCTCAGTACCTGTTCCTCGATGGCGTCGCGTGGCTGGCTGTCCTTGGCGGTGCCGGGGCCGAACAGCTTGCTGACGGCTTCGCCGCGCAAGACCGACAGGTCGCGGATGATCGAGAGCTGCTTGATTTGATCGAGGAAAATTTCCCGCTGGCCGATGGTGCCCGTGAGCATCATGCCGGTCAGGCCGGCCAGGGTGGATTCGTGCATCGAGAGCGAGAACTCCTTGGCCTGCTCGATCGCGGTTTGCCGATTGACGTAGCTTTCCCAGAAGATCAAGCCCGTCCAGAATACCATTAGCATCACCCAGATCGCGGCGGTGAGTTTTACCCAGATCTTCTGATTGGCAATCATATTCATGAACTTCGGCGCCTCCCGTGCGTCGCACTACGGCATTAGTTTCTCAATTCTAGCGCAAGAAGATGCTGATACACCCTTGCTAGATAGGGGGAACTCACAGCGAAAGGTCAATCTCCTGACGAGTTCCGGCCTGGCAGAGGAGCAGAGCCGCCGACGTTGCGGGCCGCCGCAAAATGCTGAACGCGGTTGTTACGGCAATGAAAGACGCTGGGCGGCTTCTGCCGGGTCGGGGTTGTCGAACCACGGCA
>PMIH01000309.1 GCA_003158255.1 Rhodocyclaceae bacterium | reverse complement strand
CCACTTCTGGCGTTGGCCGCGCTGCTGGCGGGGTTCATAGACGCTGTTGCGGGCGGCGGCGGTCTGGTGCAGGTGCCGGCGCTATTCAACGCTTTGCCGATGGAATCGCCGGCGACGATATTCGGCACCAATAAAGGTTCGAGCATTTTCGGCACCGCCAACGCAACCTGGCGCTATGCCCGGCGCATCGCCATGCCGTGGGATATTGCGCTGCCGGCGGCGGCTTCGGCGTTCGTGTTTTCTTTCATCGGCGCGGTGACGGTTGCCTGGTTGCCGAAAGACGTGGTGCGGCCGCTGGTGTTGGTGATGATGGTTGTCGTCGTTGTCTATACGGCGGTGAAGCCGGATTTCGGCAAGTTGCAGGGCAAGGCACCTCCGGCCGAGAAGGTTCGGCCGTGGGCGCTGGGAGTGGGCGCGGCGCTGGGTTTCTACGATGGCTTCTTCGGGCCCGGCGCTGGCAGCTTCATGATCTTTGCTTTCGTCGGCATGTTCGGCCTTGATTTCCTGCGGGCGTCGAGTGCCGCCAAGATCGTCAATCTTTCCACCAATGCAGCGGCACTCTGCTTCTTCGTTCCGACCGGCCACATGCTATGGACAATCGCGCTGACCATGGCGGTGTTCAACATCGCCGGCGCCTTCGTCGGCACCCGCTTGGCGCTGCGCCATGGCAGCGGCTTCGTGCGCTGGGTGTTCTTGGCCGTAAGTATTATTCTGATCGGCAAATTCGGCTACGATACGTTATTCAGTCATATCCAATAGGGAGGAGACCCACCATGAAGCTGAAACCGCTGGCAGCCGGCCTGATTGCCGCGATGGCCGCAACTATCGCCCAGGCTGACATCAATGTCGGTGTCAATGTGTCGGCGACCGGACCGGCCGCTTCGCTGGGTATCCCCGAGAAGAACACCATCGCGCTGCTGCCGACGACCATCGCCGGCCAGAAGATTAATTACATCGTGCTGGACGACGCCTCGGATACCACGACGGCGGTGAAGAATGCGCGCAAGTTCATCGGCGAAGACAAGGTGGACGTCATCATCGGTTCGACCATTACGCCCAATTCGCTGGCGATGATCGATGTCGCGGCCGAAGCGGAAACACCCATGATTTCGATGGCGGCATCGGCACGCATCGTCGACCCGGCCAACCCGAAAGTGAAATGGGTCTTCAAAACGCCGCAGAACGATATCCAGATGTCCACCGCCATTGTCGAAAGCATGTTGAAGAAGAACGTGCAGACAGTAGCGTTCATCGGCTTTGCCGATGCTTACGGCGAGGGCTGGTATCAGGAGTTCAGCAAGATCGCCGAGTTACGGAAGCTGAAGATCGTTGCCAACGAGCGCTACAACCGTACCGATACCTCGGTGACTGGTCAAGTGTTGAAAATTTTGGCAACAAAGCCGGACGCCGTGCTGGTGGCCGGCGCGGGCACGCCGGCTGCACTGCCGCAGAAGGCGCTCAACGAGAAGGGCTACAAGGGTGCTTACTACCAGACCCACGGCGTCGCCAACATGGACTTCATGCGTGTTTGCGGCAAGGACTGCGAAGGTACGCTGCTGCCGGCCGGCCCGGTGCTGGTGGCGGCACAGTTGCCGGATAGCAATCCCATCAAGAAGGTGGCGATGGAGTACACAATGAAGTACGAGGCTGCGCATGGCAAGGGCAGTACCTCGACCTTTGGCGCGCATGCATGGGATGCCAGCATCCTGCTCCAGAATGCCATTCCGGTGGCGCTTAAGAAGGCGCAGCCGGGCAGCAAGGAATTCCGTGCCGCGCTGCGCGATGCGCTTGAAGGACTCAAGAACGTCACGGTATCGCACGGCATTGTGAACATGTCGCCGCAGGATCACCTTGGTTTCGACCAGCGCGCCCGTGTGATGGTCAAGATCGAGAACGGGGCCTGGAAGCTCCAGCAGTAGGCGATATACTAGTGGCTTGTGAGCGGGGCGCCCTCGTGCCGATGAGGGCGCCCCGGTCGTTTCCAGATCAATCATGGATCTTCAGATCGCCCTGCTGCTTGGCCAGGACGGCATCGTCAACGGCGCCATTTACGCGCTGCTGGCGCTGGCGCTTGTGCTGGTATTCGCCGTCACGCGCGTCATTTTCATTCCACAAGGCGAGTTCGTCGCGCTTGGTGCCCTGACGCTGGCCAGTTTCCAGGCAGGTGCGGTACCGGGCACGCTCTGGCTGCTGTTGGGAATGGGGGTGGCGGTTGCGGCCGTCGAGATCGCCATCGCGGCACGCAGCGGCACGTTACGCCGGTTGGTGTCGGCGCTAGCCTGGAACCTGGCCTATCCAGCGGGCGCGGCTGCGGTGGTTATTCTGGGCGAGCCGGTGAGTTGGCCGCTTGTCTTGCAGGCGGCGCTGGCGCTGGCGTTGGTGGTGCCGCTGGGACCGATGGTGTACCGGCTCGCGTACCAGCCGTTGCAAGCGGCTTCGGTGCTGGTGCTGCTGATTGTTTCCGTGGCCGTGCACCTGACGCTGGTGGGTCTTGCCTTGCTGTTCTTCGGTGCCGAGGGTTCGCGCACAACGGCATTCTCCGACGCCAGCTTCGACTGGGGCGGCGTAGTGGTTACCGGCCAGACGCTGTGGGTGGTCGGCGCGAGCGCCGTCCTGATCGTCGTGCTCTATCTTTTTTTCGAGCGCAGCCTGTGGGGCAAGGCGCTGCGGGCGACGGCGATCAATCGTACCGGCGCGCGCCTGATGGGNNACGCAGGCGGGCAAGCTGTCATTTCTCCTTGCGGCGGCGATCGGTGCACTGTCCGGCATTTTGATTGCGCCGATCACGACGGTGTATTACGACACGGGTTTCATCATTGGCCTCAAGGGTTTTGTCGGTGCGATTGTCGGTGGCCTGGCGAGCTATCCCGTCGCAGCGGCAGGCGCGATCCTGGTCGGGCTCTTGGAATCGTTTTCCTCGTTCTGGGCCTCGGCGTTCAAGGAAGTGATCGTGTTTACGCTGATCATTCCAGTTCTCGTTTGGCGCTCGTTGACC
>PMIH01000058.1 GCA_003158255.1 Rhodocyclaceae bacterium | reverse complement strand
GGCTTCGATGGCCTGTTGATGAACTTCCTGCGTGCGCAGGGCGCGACTGTTATCATTCGCGGCCTGCGGGCGGTCTCGGATTTCGAGTACGAGTTCCAGATGGCCGGCATGAACCGCAATCTCTATCCGGATGTCGAAACCGTATTCCTGACGCCGGGCGAGCAGTACATGTTTATTTCCGCAACGATGGTGAGGGAAATTGCGTCTTTGGGGGGCGATGTGTCAAAGTTCGTTCAGCCACTGGTGGGGGCCCGGCTGGCGAAGAAGTTCAATCTACATTCTTGAGAAAGGTAACAATCCATGGCCCTGATCATCACCGACGAATGCATCAACTGCGATGTGTGCGAGCCGGAGTGCCCCAACAACGCGATTTCGCAGGGTGACGAGATCTACATCATCGACCCGAGCAAGTGCACGGAGTGCGTTGGCCACTTCGACACCCCGCAATGCCGCGAGGTCTGCCCGGTGGATTGCATCCCCGGCGATCCCGCCCACGTGGAATCCCACGATCAGCTGATGGCGAAGTTCCTGAAGCTGACCGCCAAGTAATTTCCCCGGCCCTCCCCTCGGGAGGGCGCTGCTCAGGCTGTCGCCTGCTCCGGCTCGTGCCGCGGCGGGCGCTGGGCGTTTTCCAGCGCAGCCTCCAACTCGGCCAGCTCCTTCAGTCGGGAGCCAAGCCCCTTGTTGTCCTGCGCCAGATCGTCGATGCGGTCCTCGAGGTTGTCGGCGGCATCGTGGATGCGCCGCACGTTGTCCAGCCGGTGTCTCATCTGCCGCTGGACTTCGCGCACCTGATTTTCCATCGGCGCCATCAGTGCCTTGAGCCAATGTTCGGCATCGCGGTTGGCGTGATCGAAGATCTTTCGTATCTGGGAAACGATGGTTTCGAAGAACTGCTGGGTCAGCGTCCGTTTGTCGCTGATCATCAGCTTGAAAACACTGCCGTATTGGCGGCGGGAACTGACCTCCAGATGATTCAGCTGCCGGCGTCGCGTGGCCAGCGAGAACGAGGCAAGCGGTTCGATCGCAATGCCGTAGGCCTTGCCGAATTTCTCCTGCATGACCCGCATCATGGTCGAGATCTCGACGATGTCCGTCTCGGATGAATCGAGGCATTCGCTGGCGGCCGCGAACAACTCGCCCATGGCTGTCAGCAGTTGCGGCGTGAAGCGAGCCTGGCGCATCGTCTCGCGGGTCTTCCGCGCGTGGCCGCGCAGCGCTTCCAGCCCAAGGTGGGAAAACAATGCTTCCGACAACTGCGAGAAAACGCTGCGTACCGCGTAGTACTCGCGCAGACTGCGCTCGTAGTTTTCCTTTTCCAGCTTGGCCCGGCCGACCATGTGGGCGACCATGGTTTCATTCTTGCCGCGCAACGCCATGAGCTCGCCAAGCTGCTGGTTCAGTGCCGCGTGCCGGGTTGCCAATAGCTGCCGCATTTCGCCGGCCACCTGCCTGGCTTCGCCGGCCGTGCCGCGGGCGACGATATCCTGCTTGGCCGGCAGGAGTCCCTCGGCCAAAGCGTCCTCCAGCCGGGGCAGGCGGCTCTTGGCCAATAGCGCCGCGTCACCGTTGATTTTCGCGACCAGCCCCTTCTGTGCCGAAACGGCAAAGACGCTGGATGACGGCAGACCGAGGATATGACCACAGGAGTCCACCTGGCGCGCAATTTCGGCGTCAATATCTTCAGTCGGCCGCAGGCCATCCCACAGGCCGTCGATCTTGTTCAACACCACCAGCCGGCCGGGGCCGCTGCCGACATGATCGCGCCAGACAGCGAGATCCGTCTGGGTTACGCCGGTATCGGCCGCCAGAATGAACAGCACCGCATGGGCGCTCGGGAGCAGCGACAGCGTCAGTTCCGGCTCTGCGCCGATTGCGTTGAGGCCAGGCGTATCGAGTACCACCAGCCCCTGTTCCAGCAGCGGATGCGGGAAGTTGATCATCGCGTGCCGCCAGCGGGGAATTTCCACCAGGCCTTCGCGGTCCTTGACCAAACTGCCGTCGGCGCCGTTGCCGATGGCGAAACCGAGCGACTGCGCCACGTCGGCCGATACCCGCTTGATGTCGCCGACATGGCGCAAGGACTCGGTCACCCGTTCCGGCGATTCGGGATCAAAGGGGAAACCTTGCCAAGCTTCAGGCACGCTGCGCAGATCGGTGATGCTCGCGCCTTCGGCGCGCGTTTCGATCGGCAGCAGGGCGATGCGCGGCGTTTGCCCTTTGTCCCAGGAGATCTCGGTCGGGCACATGGTGGTGCGGCCGGCAGAGGATGGCAGCACCCGGCCGCCGCGGTCGGCGAAAAAGAGGGCGTTGATCAACTCGGATTTGCCGCGCGAAAACTCGGCGACGAACGCCACTACCAGCTTGTCTTCGTCGAGACGGTCGCGGATTCGCCGCAGCCGCTGCTCGGTCTGGCTATCCAGCAGGTCGCCCTCTGCCAACCAGGCCTGCAGGCCGTTGGTGAGGCGGCGGACATCGTCGCGCCAGGCGCGGTAGGTATCGAATTGTTGGGCAAGGGTCATGATTTCGAAGTCGGGAAACCAGGGTCAGCGTTGGCAGCGGGGACAATAATACGTCGCCCGATTGCCTTGACGCAGCATTTTGATCGGCGCACCGCAACTGTGGCAAGGCTCATCGGCACGATCATAGACTTTGTGTCGCAACTGGAAGTCGCCCAGGCCGCCTTCGCAGCTTACATAGTCGCGCAGGCTGCTGCCGCCGGCGCGGATGGCAGCGCGCAGCGTGGTCTTGATGGCCGTTACCAGTTTTCCCAACCGGGCGCGGGAAACCTTGCCGGCAGGGGTGCGTGGATCGATTCCCGCCAGATGCAAGCTCTCCGACGCGTAGATGTTGCCGACGCCGACGACGATGCCGGCGTCCATGATGGCCGGCTTGATGGCGGTGCGACGGTCTTGCAGCAGGCGGGTCAGCACGGCTGTGGTAAAGCTTCGCTCGAGCGGTTCGACGCCAAGGCGGGCCAACAACGGATGTTCCACGGGGTCGCCTTCGAGCCACAGCACCGCGCCGAAGCGGCGCGGGTCGCGCATGCGGAGAACCTCGCCGCCGAAACCGATGTCCAAGTGATCGTGCTTCGCCGCGGGGTGGCCTTCGCCCACCAGACGCAAGCTGCCCGACATGCCAAGGTGCACCAGTAGATGACCATTGCCGAAATCGAACAGCAGATACTTGCCGCGCCGGCCGATGGCACGCAACTCCTGACCGTGCAGCGCGCGGGCGAGCTTGGGCGGCAAGGGATAGCGCAACGCGGGCACGCGAACGATCGTGCTCGTGACGTTGCGGCCGATCAGGCGGGGCGCCAGGCCGCGGCGGGTGACTTCGACTTCGGGCAGTTCGGGCATGACTGTGAATGCCTTTCCGGGGGCGAAACTGCTAACATCGCCCGAACATTGTAAGTTTTTCCGCCAGTTACGAAACGATCCGCGACATGACACGCCGCCTCCTTCCCGCCCTGATAGTCGCCACCCTCGCCTTGTCCGCTTACGCGGCAGATGAAGCTGAAACTGCCGACAACCCGGATTCGACATCGTCGGCCGTACTGCCGAAGCAGGATCTGACACCGCGCATTCTCTATGAACTCGTGCTGGCGGAGATCGCCGGCGCCCGGGGCCAGCTCGGGCTGGCGGCCGAGGCCTACCTGGATCTGGCGCGGACCACGCGCGATCCGCGCGTGGCGCGGCGGGCGGCAGAAGTCGCCCTCTATGCACGGCGCTATGACATGGCCCTGGAAGCGGCCCGACTGTGGTCCGACATCGAGCCGAACTCACCGCAGCCGCACCAGATGGTGATTGGCCTGCTGGCCGCGACCGGTCGCACCGACGATCTGGTGGCCGACCTGGCCCAACAGTTCGCCGGTGCCGGTAAACAGACCGGCGACCAGCTCATGGAACTCAATCGCCTGTTGGCGCGCTATCCGGAC
>PMIH01000002.1 GCA_003158255.1 Rhodocyclaceae bacterium | reverse complement strand
CTGGTGGTGGCCTTCGTCGTCATGGCAGTAATCATGATTTTCGTCATTCCGGCCTTCAAACAGGTTTTCACCAGTTTTGGCGCCGATCTGCCGGCGCCAACCCTGCTGGTTATCGCGATTTCGGATTTCTTCGTCGCCAAGTGGTGGCTGATTTTCTTGATCATCGGCGGTGGTCTATATGCGTTCTTCTATTTCTGGAAGCGATCAGTGCCAATGCAAATGGTCCTTGATCGACTGTTCCTGCGCCTACCCATCTTTGGCGAAGTCATCCGCAAAGCCACCCTCGCCCGCTGGACACGTACTTTGTCGACCATGTTCGCCGCAGGGGTACCGTTGGTGGAAGCGTTGACGTCCGTCGCCGGCGCGGCAGGCAACCACGTATACAAGCTCGCGACACAGCAGATCCAGAACGAAGTCAGCACGGGCTCCAGCCTGACAGTCGCCATGCAAAATGCACTCGTCTTTCCGAGTATGGTCATCCAGATGGTTTCCATCGGCGAGGAATCCGGCCAACTCGACTCAATGCTCGGCAAAATCGCCGACTTCTACGAAGCGGAAGTCGATGATGCGGTCGAGGCGCTATCAAGTCTGATGGAGCCCCTCATCATGGTGGTGCTCGGTGTATTGATCGGCGGCATGGTGATTGCCATGTATCTGCCCATCTTCAAGATTGGCGCTGTGGTCTAGAACAATATGGATTCGATATTGCTACAACCGGGCGGCCTATTCATCGCCGTCTCGGTTTTGATCGGACTGGCCATCGGCAGCTTTCTCAATGTCGTCATCCATCGCCTGCCGCGCATGATGGAGCGCGACTGGACGGCGCAATGCGCCGAGTTGAGCGGCGAAACGCCGGCGCCGAGCGAACCGCTATCGCTGCTTCTGCCACGTTCGCGCTGCCCGCACTGCAATCGACAGATTCAGGCTTTCGAGAACATCCCGGTCGTCAGCTTTCTCCTGTTGCACGGCCGTTGCCGCGGCTGCGGCCAGTCGATCAGCTGGCGCTATCCGGTCGTCGAGGCGGCAACGGGTTTGCTATTCGGCTTTGTCGCCTGGCAACTTGGCCCAACGCTTGCCGCTGTCGGTGCAATGGGCTTCGTGGCTGCGATGGTTACCTTGACGTTCATCGATTTCGATACCCAGTTGCTCCCCGACGACATCACGCTACCGCTGCTGTGGATCGGCCTTTTGCTGAATATCTTCGGCACCTACACCGACCTCACCAGTGCCGTAATCGGTGCCATGGCCGGGTACCTGAGCCTATGGACCGTCTACTGGCTGTTCAAGCTGGCCACTGGCAAGGAAGGCATGGGTTACGGCGATTTCAAGCTGCTCGCCGCCATCGGCGCCTGGTTGGGCTGGCAGATGCTGCCACTGACGATCCTGATGTCCTCACTCGTCGGTGCCCTGGTCGGCATTGGTCTCATTGTCCTGGCCCGGCATGGGCGCAACGTACCGATCCCGTTCGGCCCCTACCTCGCAGCGGCTGGCGTGATCGCCCTGTTCTGGGGCAAGCCGCTCACCCAGGCCTACCTCGGACTGCTTTAGTCCGCTATCCGCCCCTTGAAAGAGGCTAGCCCACCCCGATACCTTCCGCGGGTGCTTACGCTATAATCCATTGTTTTCACGGAGAGATCGATGCCCATCTACGCTTATCGCTGCAGCAGCTGCGGCCTTGAGCAGGACGTCATGCAGAAGATGGCCGATGCGCCGCTGACGACCTGTCCGCAATGCAAAACAGAAACCTTCGCCAAACAGCTGACCGCGCCCGGTTTTCAACTCAAGGGCAACGGCTGGTACCAGACCGACTTCAAGGGTGGCGCCAAGGCGAAGACTGAAGCCAAGAGCGACAATCCGCCTCCCTGCCAGGGCGGTACCGGCTCCTGCGCCTGCAACTGAATAGCCTGCCAGCTTGAAAAAATACTTCATCACCGGTCTGCTGATCTGGATTCCCCTTGCCATCACGGTCTGGGTGCTGTCCCTGATCGTCCGGACGATGGACCAATCGCTGCTGCTGCTGCCGACCGCGATTCGACCCGAGACGCTTCTCGGCATCTATATCCCGGGAATTGGCGCGCTGCTGACCATCCTGATCGTGCTGGTCACGGGCCTGGTGACGACCAACATCGTCGGCCAGCGGCTGGTGCGTTACTGGGAAGGCATCCTGTCGCGCATTCCGGTCGTGAAGTCGATCTACTACAGCGTCAAGCAGATAAGCGATACCGTAATTTCCGGTAATGGCGACGCCTTTCGCCAGGTGTTGCTGGTGCGCTACCCGCATCCGGAAGCCTGGTCGGTAGCATTCCAGACTGGCGTGCCGGCCGAAGAGGTCTCCAAGTCCAGCGGCGAGGAACTCGTCAGCGTCTTCATTCCGACCGCGCCCAGCCCGGTCAACGGTTTCTTCTTCTTCGTCCGAAAGCAGGACACCATAGAACTCGACATGAGCGTCGACGATGCGCTCAAGTACATCGTCTCCATGGGCGTCGTCGGCCCCGAAGCGCACGACAGAAGGCTGCTCGAACGCGCCCAGAACGAATAATCCCTCCAGCAACCCCGGCGCTCGGCGTACCGCCAGCACTGACTTTCAACAACGGAACACCCATGCGTACCCACTACTGCGGCCAACTGAATGCCGGCCTTGCCGACCAGATCGTCACTCTTTGCGGCTGGGCCCATCGCCGTCGCGACCACGGCGGCGTCATCTTCATNNATCGACCTGCGCGACCGCGAAGGCCTGGCCCAGATCGTCTGTGACCCGGATCGTCCGGAGATGTTCGCCGTCGCAGAATCCGTGCGCAACGAATTCGTACTCAAGATCACCGGCAAAGTCCGTCGCCGTCCCGCCGGCACCGAGAATACCAACCTCGCCTCGGGCGAAGTCGAGATCCTCTGCCACGAACTCGAAGTGTTGAACCCGGCCGTCACGCCGCCTTTCCAGCTCGACGACGAGAACCTCTCCGAGCATGTGCGCCTGGTCAATCGCGTCATCGACCTGCGCCGGCCGCAGATGCAGAAGAACATGATGCTGCGCTACAAGGCCGCCATGGCCTTCCGCCGCTTCCTCGACGGCAAGGGCTTCATCGACATCGAGACGCCGATGCTGACCAAGAGTACCCCCGAGGGGGCTCGCGACTATCTCGTGCCTTCGCGCGTTCATCCCGGCCAGTTCTTCGCCCTGCCTCAATCGCCGCAGCTCTTCAAGCAGCTGCTGATGGTTGCCGGCTTCGACCGCTACTACCAACTGACCAAGTGCTTCCGCGACGAAGACCTGCGCGCCGACCGTCAGCCGGAATTCACCCAGGTCGATGTCGAGACTTCTTTCCTCGACGAAACGCAAATCATTGCGCTAATGGAAGACATGATCCGCTACGTCTTCAAGGAATCGCTTGCCGTCGAACTGCCGAATCCCTTCCCGCGCATGACCTATGCCGAAGCCATGCGCCGCTTCGGTTCCGACAAGCCCGACCTGCGCGTGACGCTGGATCTCACCGAGGTCACCGACATCATGCGGGACGTCGAGTTCAAGGTGTTCTCCGGGCCGTCAAACACCCCTGGTGGCAGAGTTGCCGCACTTGTCGTCCCGGGCGGCGGAAGCCTAACTCGAAGCGAGATAGACAACTACACAGAACTCGCCAAAGTGTATGGCGCCAAGGGCCTCGCTTGGATAAAGGTTAACGAAAAGCAGAAAGGCAGGGATGGTCTCCAGTCGCCAATCGTCAAGAACCTGCACGATGAAGCCATTAGCGCACTTCTGTTGCGCACCTTGGCCGAGGACGGAGACTTGATCTTCTTCGGCGCCGACAAAGCGAAGATCGTTAACGATGCACTCGGTGCACTGCGCGTGAAGATTGGCCACGAACGGGGCCACACGCTCATGGACACCCCGTGGAAACCGGTATGGATTATCGACTTCCCGATGTTCGAGTACGACGACGAAGACAAACGCTGGACCGCGTGCCATCACCCCTTCACCTCACCGAAGGATGGCCACGACGAACTGATGAAGACCAATCCGGGAGAGTGCCTGGCCAAGGCCTACGACCTGGCGTTGAACGGCTGGGAAATCGGCGGTGGCTCGGTGCGTATCCACAAGGCGGACGTGCAGGCGCGCGTGTTCGAGGCACTTGGCATCGGCGAAGAGGAACAGCGCCTGAAGTTCGGCTTCCTGCTCGACGCCCTGCGCTACGGCGCGCCGCCTCACGGCGGCCTCGCTTTCGGCCTCGACCGCATCGTCACCATGATGACCGGCGCCGAGTCGATCCGCGACGTGATCGCCTTCCCGAAGACGCAGCGCGCCCAGTGCCTGCTCACCGACGCGCCGTCGTCGGTGGACGAAAAGCAATTGCGCGAATTGCACATCCGCCTGCGCCAGAAGGTCGAAACGCAAGTGGATGTCGATAAGGGATAAGGCTTTGCGCGCGCTTATCGCCCTGCTGCTGGCGCTGATCGTCGTTCCGGTTGCCGCCCGCGGCAACAACAACGTCACATTGGTCAACCTGCCGCCGGAAGCGCAGCAAACGCTGCGCCTCATCGAAGGCGGCGGCCCCTTCCCCTATCGACGGGATGGTGTCGTCTTCGGAAATTTCGAGCGCCGGCTGCCGATCAGACAACGCGGCTACTATCACGAATACACCGTACCGACTCCGGGCGCGCGAACGCGCGGCGCCCGCCGCATCATTGCCGGCGACACAAGCCATGGCGAGTACTATTACACTGAAGATCACTATCGGACCTTCTGGCGAATACGGGAATGAACAACGTCCATCTGCAAACCGTTCTCGCCAATGCCGACAAGGCGGGCGTGTACCACCTGCCCCACGCGGACAAGAAGCAAGTCGTCGAGGCCGCCACAACCAACGGCTTCGCCACTTTCCGCGTCAACCTGACCAAGGTGGAAGACAAGGACCAGATGCTGTCCGCCATCGCCAGGGCGCTCAAGTTTCCCGATACGTTCGGCCGCAACTTCGACGCCCTCGCCGACTGTCTCGCAGACATGGAATGGAAGCCGGCCGACGGCTACCTCATACTGCTGGAACATTGCGACGGCATCCACGGCAAGGCGGAGGCCGATTTCGCCAACACTTTGCAGATATTCGAACAGGCGGCCGACGACTGGCGCGAGCAAGACGTTCCGTTCTGGTGNNGCGTCGCACCCGGGATTCTGGCAATCCGTAACGGGTAGCCTGGAAGCTGTCGAACAACCGCCAGACGCCGCCGTCCGCGAAGTCGCAGAGGAAACCGGAATTGTCTGCTCAGCCGCCGAACTGCGCGACTGGCGGCTTTCCAATCGCTTCGAGATCTTTCCGCAATGGCGCGCCCGCTACGCCGAGGGCGTGACGCACAACGTCGAGCACGTGTTCAGCTTGTGCGTGCCGGAACAACCCGTCGCTCTCGCTCCCGCGGAACACCTTCGCTGGCGCTGGCTTCCCTGGCGTGAGGCTGCGGCCATCTGCTTTTCCTGGACCAACCGCGACGCTATCCTGATGCTCGGTCTTGCTGCTGAGCCGCCAGAGCCGTACTGAGGCACGCCGGGCAGAGACAGTCCGGAACGGTCTGATCGACGAAAGTCAGTCGTGGCAATACGCCACACCAGCAATCGGTTCCCGCCGCCATGCCGCAAGCGAAGTGCGCCCCACAGCGCGGACACAGCTTACGGCCATCGGCGTTTTCAGTCATTGAGTCCACGGCCAAAATTACGTCTCGAAATCTCCGGTGCCACGTCAAATTTCCAGGGAGGAGTGGCGTCCCCCCGCTTTCGTTTGTGCGGTGGGTAAAATGCATCATCGTCTGACATTGGAACCGACATCCATGACCGAATCAACCCCTACCGCCCTGCCCGCCGCCACCAAGGCGAAGATCCTCGGCGAGGCGCTGCCCTATATCAAGCGTTTTTTCGACAAGACCATCGTCATCAAGTATGGTGGCAACGCCATGACCGACCCGCTGTTGAAGGACTGCTTCGCGCGCGACGTGGTGCTGCTCAAGCTGGTCGGCATGAACCCGGTGGTGGTGCACGGCGGCGGCCCGCAGATCGACGACCTGTTGAAGCGCCTCGGCAAGCAGGGCACTTTCATCCAGGGCATGCGCGTCACCGACGAAGAGACGATGGACATCGTCGAGATGGTGCTCGGCGGCCAGGTCAACAAGGAGATCGTCAATCTCATCAACCGCCACGGCGGCAAGGCAGTTGGCCTCACGGGCCAGGACGGCAACTTCATCCGCGCCAAGAAGCTGCTGATACCGAACAAGGATAAC
>PMIH01000316.1:247-4011 GCA_003158255.1 Rhodocyclaceae bacterium | reverse complement strand
GCGCAAGATTGCCCTGTTCACCAATGTGCAGGCCGAAGCGGTCATTTCGGCGATGGATGCCGATTCGATCTACAAGATCCCGGCCATGTTGCACGACCAGATGCTCGACGAGATCGTTTGCCACAAGCTCGGCATCCTCGCCAAGGCAGCCAACCTGTCGGTGTGGAAGAATCTGATCGACTCGCTGGAGCATCCCGAACACGAGGTCAATGTCGCCTTCGTCGGCAAGTATGTCGATCTCACCGAGTCCTACAAGTCGCTGACGGAAGCGCTGGTGCATGCCGGTATCCATACCCGCAGCAAGGTGCACATCCATTACCTCGATTCCGAAGAAATAGAACGCAACGGCGCTGAGTCGCTGGCGAAGATGGATGCTGTCCTCGTTCCCGGCGGTTTCGGCAAGCGCGGCACGGAAGGGAAGATTGCCGCCATTCGCTATGCACGCGAGCACAAGGTGCCCTATCTCGGCATCTGCCTGGGCATGCAACTGGCCACCATCGAGTTTGCGCGCCACGTTGCCGGGCTTGACGCAGCCAACAGCACCGAGTTCGATCAGGATACGCCGCACCCCGTGGTGGCGCTAATCACCGAATGGCTCGATCGTGAAGGCAAGCTCGAACACCGCGATGCCAGCTCCAATCTCGGTGGCACCATGCGACTGGGTGCGCAGCGCTGTCCGACCAAGGCGGGCACGCTGGCGGCGCAGGTCTATGGCAAGGAAGTCAATGAGCGCCATCGTCACCGCTACGAAGTGAACAACATTTATGTACCGAAGCTGGAAGCAGCGGGTATGGTGATTTCGGCGCGCACGCCCTCGGAGAACCTGCCCGAGATGATGGAGTTGTCGCAGGAGATCCACCCCTGGTTTGTCGGCGTGCAGTTCCACCCCGAATTCACAAGCAATCCGCGCACCGGGCATCCGTTGTTCATCGCTTATGTGAAGGCGGCGCTGGCGTATAAGTCACGCTAGATACGGTCCTGCGATTCGATGCCGACTGTTCTGTGGATAGGGCCTTATCGGTTTTTCTTTTTTGCCAGTGATCGCGGCGAACCATTGCATGTTCATGTCGAGCGCGAGAATATGGTGGCAAAGTTCTGGCTGGCACCGGTCAGGCTTCAATACAGCAAGGGCTTTGGTCGCCCGGAACTTGGAAAATTGAAATTGATGGTTGATGAGAACCGCCAGAGATTCGAGGAGGCGTGGTATGCATATTTCGGCAACTGAGATCGCCATTCCCTGTGCGCGAGACGTGATTGTCGACAGCAGTGCGCTGTCCGTAGAACTGGAGGATGGCCGTCGTATTTCGGCACCTCTCGACTGGTATCCGAGGCTGGCATCGGCGACGCCCGAGGAGCGAAGTGGCTGGCGGCTGATTGCCGATGGCATCGGTATCCATTGGGATGCTATCGATGAGGACGTCAGTGTTGAGGGACTATTGTTGGGACGGCCTTCCGGCGAGTCGCAGGCTTCCTTCAACCGCTGGTTGGAAGGGCGGAAAGGGCAATGACGATGAAGCTTTGCGGTTTCGACGTTGGTCTCGATCGGCCGCTGTTTCTGATTGCCGGCCCTTGCGTGGCCGAGTCGCAGCAGCTTTGCCTCGACATCGCCGGGCAGATGAAGGAAGTCTGTGCCGGTCTTGGCATTTCTTACATCTTCAAGGCGTCGTACGACAAGGCCAACCGCAGTTCGAGCAAGTCGTTTCGCGGCCTGGGGCTGGACGAAGGTCTCGCCATTCTCGTTGAGGTGAAGAAGCAGATTGGTGTGCCCGTGCTGACCGACGTGCATGCGGAAGATGAAGTGGCGATGGTGGCGTCGGTCGTCGATGTTCTGCAAACGCCGGCCTTCCTTTGTCGGCAGACCGATTTCATCCAGGCCGTGGCCGCCTGCGGCAAGCCGGTGAATATCAAGAAGGGCCAGTTCCTCGCGCCGGGCGACATGAATCAGGTGGTGGCCAAGGCGAAGGAGGCGAATAACAACGCTGACAGCATCATGGTCTGCGAGCGTGGCGCGTCCTTCGGTTACAACAATCTTGTGTCCGACATGCGTTCGNNGGCGCGGGCGGCGGTCGCGGTCGGTGTTGCCGGCCTGTTCATGGAAACCCATCCCGACCCGGCCAAGGCGCTGTCAGACGGCCCGAACTCCTGGCCGCTGGCGCGCATGCGCGAATTGCTGACGACGCTGCGCGACATCGATGCACTGGTCAAGCGCAGCGGCTTCATGGAGGCACAATGACCAAGGCTTATCTCGTCGTCGATGCCCAATCTACCGATCCCGAACGCATGGTGGAGTACCGTCGTTTGTCGTCGATCGCGGTGGAGACGTTCGGTGGTCGCTTTCTGGTGCGCGGTGGGGCGTACGAAGTGCTGGAAGGCAGCTGGCAGCCGCAGCGGCTGGTGGTGATCGAGTTCGAAAGCAAGGAAATGGCGAAGGTGTTTTACGATTCGCCCGAATATGTCGCCGCGCGTCAGGCACGGGCAGGAGTTTCTTCCTTCGACATGGTGCTGGTCGAAGGCTATTCAATGTGATGAGGAAAAAACAAGATGAGCGCTATCGTTGACGTCGTTGCCCGCGAGATACTGGATTCACGCGGCAATCCCACCGTCGAAGCCGACGTTCTGCTCGAATCGGGCGTCATGGGTCGTGCGGCCGTTCCGTCGGGTGCCTCCACGGGTTCGCGCGAGGCGATCGAGTTGCGCGATGGCGATTCATCGCGCTTCCTCGGCAAGGGTGTGACCCGCGCCGTCGAGAACGTCAATACCGAAATTTCCGAGACCATCATCGGCCTCGACGCCGAAGAGCAAACCTTCATTGACAAGGCCCTGTGCGAACTGGACGGCACCGACAACAAGTCGCGCCTTGGCGCCAACGCCATGCTCGCGGTCTCGATGGCCGTTGCCAAGGCGGCGGCCGAAGAGGCCGGCCTGCCGCTCTATCGCTACTTCGGCGGTTCCGGTCCGATGAGCATGCCGGTGCCGATGATGAACGTCATCAACGGGGGTGCCCACGCCAACAACAACCTCGACATCCAGGAATTCATGATCCTGCCGGTCGGCGCCAAGAGTTTCCGCGAGGCGCTACGCTGTGGCGCCGAAGTTTTCCAGCACCTGAAGAAGCTGGTGGACAAGAAGGGCTATCCGACCACGGTCGGCGACGAAGGTGGCTTCGCGCCCAATGTGGCAGGCAACGACGAAGCGATCGAACTGATCCTGAAAGCGATTGAGGCCGCCGGCTACACGCCGGGCCAGGATGTGGTGCTGGGCCTGGACTGCGCCGCCTCCGAGTTCTACAAGGACGGCAAGTACGTCCTCGCCTCGGAAAAGCTGGAACTGACTTCGGCCGGCTTCACCGATTACTTGGCGACGCTGGCCGGCAAGTACCCGATCATCAGTATCGAAGACGGCATGGCCGAAGGCGATTGGGATGGCTGGAAGTTGCTGACTGACAAGCTCGGCAAGACCACGCAAATCGTCGGCGATGACATCTTCGTGACCAACCCGAAGATCATTCGCGAAGGCATCAGCCGCGGTATTGCCAACTCCGTGCTCATCAAGATCAACCAGATCGGCACGCTGACGGAAACCTTTGCCGCGGTCGAGATGACCAAGCGCGCCGGTTACACCAACGTCATCTCGCACCGTTCGGGCGAGACCGAGGATTCGACCATCGCCGACATCGCCGTCGGCCTCAACGCCGGCCAGATCAAGACAGGTTCGCTTTCGCGTTCCGATCGCATCGCCAAGTACAACCAGTTGCTGCGCATCGA
>PMIH01000316.1:0-188 GCA_003158255.1 Rhodocyclaceae bacterium | reverse complement strand
CCTCAAGACCGGTCTCGACGCGGTCGAGGAACGGGCACGTTACGAACTGGGCCTCGTCAAGCAGGGCGAGGTGTTCGTCCAGGTGCCGCAGAAGCAGCCCTGATCAGTCGATGCGGGTGAGTTGCTCCGCGTAGTGCAGCATGTGTTCCAGGTAGTGCTGATTTCCGGCCCGCATGGCGGCGACTTCA
>PMIH01000178.1:14105-32105 GCA_003158255.1 Rhodocyclaceae bacterium | reverse complement strand
CAATGCCCTCGGCCATTCGCATCCTGCCATCGTCACCGCGCTGACCCGCCAGGCGGGACAGTTGATCAATTCGAGTCCCGCGTACTACAACGAACCCTCGTTGGCGCTGGCCAAGATTCTCACCGACCATTCGGTGTTCGATCGCGTGTTCTTCGCCAACAGCGGCGCCGAGGCCAATGAAGGCGCGATCAAGCTGGCCAGAAAGTGGGGCCAGCTTCACAAGAATGGCGCCTTCGAGATCATCACCTTCGACAACGGCTTTCATGGCCGCACGCTGGCGACGATGTCGGCCTCGGGCAAACCGGGCTGGGACGTCAAGTTTGCGCCGCAGGTGGCGGGCTTTCCGAAGGCCCGACTGAACGACCTGGGCTCGGTCGAGGCACTCATCGGCCACAACACGGTGGCGATCATGCTTGAGCCCATACAGGGCGAGGCAGGCGTCATTCCGGCGACCGCCGAGTTCCTGCACGGCTTACGGGATCTGGCCGATCGGCATCGACTGCTGTTGATCGTCGACGAGGTGCAGACGGGAATCGGCAGAACCGGAAAATTGTTCGGCTACGAGCATGCCGGGATCGCGCCGGACATCATGACGCTGGGCAAGGGACTGGGTGGCGGCGTGCCGCTCGCGGCGCTCCTGGCGCGCGAGCAATGCTGCTGCTTCGTTGCCGGCGACCAGGGCAGCACCTTCTGCGGCAACCCGCTGACGACCGCCGTCGGGGTGGCCGTGCTGAACGAAATTCTTGCGCCGGGCTTCCTTGCCTCGGTGGCTGACAACGCCGCCTACATGATGACTCGCCTCGAGGCGCTTGCGGTCACATACGAACTTGGCGAGGTGCGCGGCGCGGGTTTGCTGCAGGCGCTGGTTCTGCCCGACGACCGGGCGCCGAACCTGGTCGCAAGGGCATTGCACCGCGAGCCGAATGGGCTGCTCCTCAACGCGCCACGGTCCAACGTGCTGCGCTTCATGCCGGCACTGAACGTGACCGTCGACGAGATAGATCTCATGGTTGCGGAACTGGAGGAACTGCTGTGGGACTGACGGGCATTGCGTGCAAGCAACGACGCGTCGTCCTGTCTCATCTTGGCGTCATATTGCTTCGGTACCCTGACTCGGGTAGGGTTTTCGAACGGAGGCGATTCCTCCGGCTGGCAGTTTGTAACTCGAAAGGTGCGTGACGTGGATCGGTTCAGGGGATTTTTCATTGCGTTGTCATTGGTGTCGGCGGCCTTTCCGGCGCCTGCCTTCGCCTGGGGGCCGGACGGGCACCACACGGTCGGCGCCATTGCCGACAAGTTGATTGCCGGGTCGAACGCGGCGACCGAGGCAAGCGCTATCCTCGGCGGCCTGACACTGCAGCAAGCCGCAGTGTGGGCCGACTGCGCCAAGGGGGTCGACCCGACGAAAGACTACGCCTACACGTCGGCCGGCCAGTATCCCGAATGCGCGATCTACGAAACGCCGGCGGGTGAAGCCGAAATGTCCGACTTCGTGCGCCGCAATGACACCAACTGCGCGCGCAAACCGACCGAGGAGTCTTGCCACAAGCAGTACCACTACACCGACGTGGCAATGCAACGCAATCGCTACGCGGCGGGATCGACGGGCACGCGCGACGACGACATCGTCGCCGTTGTCGCGGCGGCAACGCATGTCCTGAATGGCGAACCGGCGCCCCTGCCCTTCAGCATCAAGGACAAGCGCGAGGCGTTGCTGCTGCTGACGCACTACGTCGGCGACATCCATCAGCCCCTGCACGTCGGCGCAATTTACCTGGATGCGCAAGGCAAGCCCGTGGATCCCGATTCGACAGGTTACGACCCCGCGACCGATACACGCGGCGGCAACCAGATCATCATCGTCAGCGCCAACGTCAACTATCGGGGTCAGAACCTGCACCACACATGGGACGAGATTCCCGCGACGATGACCGTATCCCACGTGGATTCGGCCTGGCTGGCGCAGGCGCGCGCAGTCAAGCGTTCAAGGGGAGCCTTGTATGATTGGCCGGCGATTTGGGCGACGGAAACGCTGGCGCAGGCCCGATTGGCCTTCAATGGCCTCAAGTTCGGTCCGAAAGGTGGCACCGACTGGACCACAAGCCTGCCTGTTTCCTACGGCAGCACGATGAGTTCCATCAAGAAGAAGCAGCTGACCAAGGCCGGCGCTCGCCTGGCGCAGCTTCTCCACGGCCTCTGGCCGTAACCATTTGAAATTGTCTCATTCGCCACCCCAAATAGGAGGAGTCAGCATGGCAACCAAGTCCAAGCGTTCAAAAATTGTCGGCAGCAACCGCCTGCCGCATTGCGGTGCCTGCGCTGTTGGCGCGGTGCCTGCGGACGAGCGCTTCGAAGTCACTGTCCGCGTGCGCCGCAAAGCGCCGCTCAAGAGCCGGAAGGCCGACGGCTTTCATCTGGATTGCCTGCCCGCCAAGCGCAGCTATCTGACGCAGGCCCAATACACGACTGAGCATGGCGCCGATCCTGGCGACCTCGCGAATGTGGCAGCCTTCGCGCGGGCGCACAAGCTCGTCGTCGTCGAAACGAGTGCGGCCAGGCGCAGTGTCTTTCTGTCGGGCACGGCCGCCGATTTTTCCACTGCGTTCGGCACCAAGATCGAGCATTACGAATATGACGGTGGCACCTATCGTGGCCGCACGGGATCCTTGACCATTCCGGCCGAGCTTGCGAATGTCATCGAAGGCGTTTTCGGCATCGACGACCGGCCGGTGGCCAAGCCGCACTTCCTGCGCTATCGCCCCGCGCCCAGCATCGGCATCCGCACCCATGCCGCCGGCACCTCGTTCACGCCGCCCGAACTGGCGAAGCTCTACGACTTCCCGACCGGCTTGGATGGCACGGGGCAATGCATTGCCATTATCGAACTCGGCGGCGGTTATCGCACTGCCGACATCAAGACCTACTTCCAGAAGCTCGGCTTGCCGGCGCCGAAGGTCAAGACCGTGCGCGTCGACGGCGGCAACAACCAGCCGTCGAGCGCCGACAGCGCCGACGGCGAAGTGATGCTGGACATCGAAGTCGCCGCCGCAATCGCCCCGAAGGCATCGATCGCCGTCTACTTCGCACCGAACACGGACAAGGGATTCCTCGACGCTATCACCATGGCGATTCACGACACGACCAACAAGCCGTCGGTGATCTCGATCAGCTGGGGTGCTGCCGAGCCGAACTGGAGCGGCCAGGCGATGACTTCGTACGACCAGGCATTCCAGGCCGCCGCCGCGATGGGCGTGACGGTCTGTTGCGCGGCGGGCGACAACGGTTCGGCGGATGGGGAAACGGATGGCAAGGCGCATGTCGACTTTCCGGCGTCGAGCCCCTTCGCACTCGGCTGCGGCGGCACAAAGCTCGTCGGCGCCGGCAACACGATCGCCAGCGAGCAGGTCTGGAACGAAGGCCCCAACAGCGCGACCGGCGGTGGCGTCAGCGACTTTTTTTCCTTGCCCGATTACCAAAGCAAGGCGGGCGTGCCGCCATCGGCGAACGACAAGAAGCACAAGGGCCGCGGCGTGCCCGACATCGCCGGCGACGCGGATCCGGCCACCGGTTATTTCGTGCGCGTCGACGGACAGGAATTCGTCATCGGCGGCACCAGCGCCGTAGCGCCCTTATGGGCCGGCCTGGTTGCGCTCCTCAACCAGAAACTGAAGAATCGGGTCGGTTTCCTCAACCCGCTGCTCTATGGCTCGCTTGCCAAGAGCGCTTCGCTCAATGACGTGACGGCCGGCAACAACGGCGCCTACAAGGCAAAAGCAGGCTGGGACCCCTGCACGGGCTGGGGCTCGCCGCGCGGGAAGAAGCTGCTGCAGTCTCTCGGGGGATAGATCGCTGGCGACGGCCAGCAGGCGTCCCCTGATCGCAGCACGGCGTACCACGACGACTGACTTTCGCGACGACAGCGGGCAGGGACACCTATCCCAATTGCTACCCTGATAGGATTTGGTCGTGATCCCCAAGACAGTGACTTACCTCATCATTGGCGCGTGGCTGTTCGCGGCAGTCATCGTCATCGGATGCCCGCTTCGCAGTGGGCAAATTCGCGCAGGACTCCGTCCGGTAAGTCGGGATACCAACCCGCAGGAATTCTGGACCGCGTACATCATCTCGACCGTCCTGTTCATTGCGGTCTCAGCGGCAGCCGGCTCTTTCCTGCATTCAATTTTTCCCTAGCCGGATCTCCGCTGACGGCCAAGAAGAGGCATTGCTGTTGGTGAGAAGTCGAATTATGGAGTGTCCGCTACATCGAGCATTGCTGTCCTGGACTTCCTCGCCGTAGTGCGGTCAAGCCCCATGTGGGCACGTCAAGATCCGCCGGACTTCTCCGTCGCAACGGTCAGCCGAAGCACCGCAGACTGAACCCGTCGTAATCAACTGACAACGCAATTTCTGCCTAGTGCTTTCGCGCGATAGAGCCTGTCATCAGCCGCGCCAATGACAGCCTCGATGCTGGTCCCATCGGGTCCGAATTCAGCTACTCCTATGCTGACGGTGACGTGCAATTCACCATTGTCCAAGTCAATGGAACCTGCTTCCACGGCGGCGCGAATGCGCTCGGCGATGGTGGTTGCCTGCGTTAGCGACGACCCCACCAACAGTGCACAGAACTCTTCGCCGCCTAGGCGACCAAGGACATCGGGCACTCTAAGGACATCGCGCGTCCGCTCGACAAACGTCACGAGCGTCGCGTCGCCGACCTGATGACCATACCGGTCATTGACAGCCTTGAAATGATCGATATCCATCATGAGCAGCGACAAAGGCGCCAAGGTACGTTCAGCTTTCGCCAGTTCCTCATGAAGGCGACTCAGGAAATAGCGCCGACTGACGGCACCAGTAAGCGCGTCGGTAGCTGCCAATCGCTCGAGGTCAGCATTTGCAGCTTCCAGCCGGCGCATCATCTCTTCCTGGCTAAAGACCGTGGCAAAAGCCCGCGTCGTATGGAAAGCTTGAAGGACGCCATAGCTGAGAATGAAGAACCCGCCGGCAAAGATCGCGTGCGCCAGCCACCATTGGTGATCCCAGGGCTTGGCCAGCAGGAAGGATAGGGAGGACTGTGCAAAGAAGGCCATGGCCAGAACATACAAGAGCATGAGCGGTGCCGAGACACCTCGCCAAAGAATGATGGCGATACATATCAGCGCCAATGCGATGGTGCCATTTTCAGCAATCAACCTTAGCCACACGCCGTAGGTGGCGGGATTGTCCGCAGCGACGGCTACGACCAGATCAATCAGTGCGAATAGCAGGATACCGCGCCATATTGGCGCAAGGCGGCGACGCTGTTCAAGCGTATCGGCGGGCGCCCCATAGCGTAGCAAACCAACGAACAGGCACGTGACCATGACGATCCGAGAGGACGGGCCATAAAGCAGAAATCGCAAGAGGTGGTGGTCCGCAGTGCGTGTCAGCACACCGTGGGGTAGATACACTAACGTGAAGCCCGTCATTCCCTGTGCCATCCAGCGCAGGAACGGTTCCCCAGAGGATCGATAGCAACGCCATGTCACGTAGGAAACAAAGGCACTCAGGGAAATCGCCACGCCGATGGCAATCTCATGAAACCCATAGTCGATGAAACGCAGCGCAGGGTTGCCAGAGACATAAAGATAGGCAATGGCAGCCGATGGCACCAAAGCGAAGCAGATACGCAGCGCCCACGCGAATGCCCGCGTGTATGGAAGCACCCGATTGTCGGCAATCTCGAACTGATCACCTGGAAACGCTGAGACCGCAGTCATAGAGTCGGTCAATTGTGCGATGCCCACGCTTGTCGTGACGGCGCAGAACCCCCCTTAACACTACTATAGGCATAGTAACAACAAGATGGGGGCCGGAGCAAATAGGGTTTGAATACACTGGCGGCTGAATGGCTCCTCAGTGATGTTGACTGCTACCGTCGGTGATGCGGTTACCAGGCAGATCTGGGCACCAAGAGGACCAACGAAACCCACACGTCATCAGGCGGCCATGAGTCGAACTCTGTCCTTGGAGATCACCGAACTTGGTTTGCGTCAGGCTTTATCTCGTCAATGACGACGTCCCTTCCAGGACAATCTCGTGCCGCCCGTCAGTCGACAAACTTCGGCTTTCGCTTTTCGCGCGTGGCCGTGACGGCTTCGTCGAGGTCGGCGGACATCAGCATGGCGGCATTCCATGTCGCGACGTAGTTGAGGCCGTCGGCGACCGAGTGATCACGGCCATAGTTGAGCATTTCCTTGGTGCCGCGAATCGCCAGCGGCGACTTGCCGGCGATGACCGATGCAATCTCGCGCACGCCGGCCATTAGGGCCTCTGGCGAATCGAAGGCGCGATTGACGAGGCCGATGGCTTGCGCCTCGGTGCCATCGACGGTGCGCCCGGTGTAGGCCAGTTCCCGCACGATGCCGTCCGGCACGATACGGGGCAGGCGTTGCAGGGAGCCGACGTCGGCGGTCATGCCGATGTCGATTTCGCGCACCGAGAACTGCGCCTCCACCACCGCGTAACGCATATCGCAGCAGGCGATCATGTCGACCGCGCCGCCCACGCAGGCGCCGTGGATGGCGGCGAGCACGGGCTTGCGGCAGCGTTCGATGCTCGACAGGCAATCCTGGAGATCGAGGATCAGGTGCCGCAAGGCTTCCCGGCCGCGTGCCGGGTCCGTATGTGCGACCGTTTCAGCCAGGCCGGCCAGCATGCTCAGGTCAATGCCGGCGCAGAAGTGACGGCCCGCGCCACTCAAGACAACGACGCGCACGGCATCCGTTGCGTCGGCCCACCGGAAGGCGGTGCGCAATTCCTGCCACATCGATTCGTTCAGCGCGTTCGCCCGTTCGGGGCGATTTAGGCGGATATCGGCGATGCCGTCGGCTGCCGTGACCGCCAAAGTCGTCAATTGCGGAAGGTCATCCATCGCGTTCTCCTGGTGCAGGGTGGCAGTCTACAGTTTCCGCCAGGGGCATTCCCGTAACAATCCGAAACACTTAACGCCCGGCGGTAGGTAGGCGGGAAGTCGGCCGTCTGCGTTATTCGCTTCAGAACGTGTGTTCTATGTCAGGAGCAAAACGATGACGAACAAACTCTGGATACCCGTCTTGATCGCCGCTGCCACTCTAAGCGCCAGCGCCTTAGCCTACGACGGTGACCACCGCGATCGCGGTTGGCAGGAACAGCGTCACGAGCAATGGCGGGACGAACAACGGTACGAGCATCGGCATGACCACTGGCGGCACGACTATCGCCAGCCTTACTACGCTTACGACTACGAATACCGCCCTGCGCCCCGCTATTACGATGCGCCTCCGGCGGTATATCTGCCACTTCCGCTGCTCCCGCCGCCGCCGCACGAAGTCCTGCGCGAGATTCTGCGCGGCCATCGCTGACCCCGATTGCATTCCCTTCGGCGTCGCCCGGAAACTCGAACCGGGCGACCGGAGGCGTACCGCGACGACTGACTTACGCGACGACGGCGGGCGGGGCACCTATCCCAATTGCCACCCGGATAAAATTCGGTCGTGATCCCCAAGATAGTGACTTACGTCCTTGTTGGCGTGTGGCTGTTCGCGGCCGTCATCGTCACCGCCTACCCACTTCGCAGTGGGCAAATTCGCGTAGGACTCCATCCGGTAGGCCGAGATACCAACCCGCAAGGATTCAGGACCGCATACATCATCTCGACCATCCTGTTCTTGGCGGTCTTGCCTTGCCCACTGGACACCTCTGCCGTTAGATGAAGGTGTCAACTACTTCGGGGTAAGGTCAGACTTTACATCGCAAGCCTGGTTATGTACGGCAGCAAACAGACCGACGATCGTTAAGCGACCAGACTCAATCGTAAGGCGTGGCTTAGCCACACGTGTAGTCCGTGCTGTCGTGTCGCCGTCTCTTAAGGGAGCGAAAAATGGAAAGCGCTGATTCCGGGAATATCACTGAGCTCAACTGTGAAGGGGACGAGTGCAAGGTTCCCCTGCTTAAAAAGATGCTAGACGAGATGTCCAATCCAGGGGCTCTCCCGCCCTTCAATCCCAAGGAGGCTGCCGACAAGGCACGTGCGATGGGCGCGGAACTCTCCGAGACGGTTTTGGAGGCAGTAATGACTCTGAGGGAGAGGCGCCGCAGACTGGGTGCGGATGACAACGCGGTCGGGGCGGCGACAGAACTCAACGCGATACTGGGTCCGGAGCGGTTCCATGACCTTAGGGAGGCTTTCCCCTCTGGGCCTGTTGGACGCTGTTGCGAGCTTGCTGGCATCCAGCCTCCGGATGGACTTCTCGATGACTCGTTTGGCTGGGCCGCCTAACGGGGCGGCCTAACGGGGCGGCCTCAGTGCAGCACTTTCTGGCCACCGCAGCACTTCTTGAATTTCTTGCCGCTGCCGCAGGGGCAAAGGTCGTTGCGGCCGACCTTGGGTTCTTCGCGCCGGACGGTGGACTTTGCCTTGCGAACGGGCAGCCACCATTCCATGATGGCCATGACGCGCTCGCCGAGCGAAGCGACGTACTCGTCGTGGCGCTCCTGGATTTCGGGGTGGTTCTCCAGCGCCTCCCAGCCCACTTCCGTGCCGTAGAGCAGGATCGGGTAGAGCATGTCTTCGCCCTCTTCCGACTCCATGAGGGAATGCCATCCCTCTTCGTCGAGCGCCATCCCCTTGACGAAGCCGGTGCACCATTCGTCGATGATGGAGACCACCTGCCCTTCGTGATCCCGTTCGTACAGCAGGGGCTCGAAGGTTTCAGGTTCGTCGCGCAGATAAGCCAGGATGTCGTTGGCATGACGCAGGACCAGCGACGTCATGTGCCCCGCCTGGGTCGTGGTCTGCCAAACCATGCCATTGCCCCAGACGACGGGCAGCCACTGGCTCGGCGGGAGGTTGTTGGGGCCGATCGCCAGCGCGGTCAGAAAGCCGTCCAGCATGGAGATGTCCAGTGCGCCCTCGCCCGTGGCGTCGGACATGAGGAAATCGCCGAGCTCGTCGAGCTCCTCATCCGTCAATGGGTTGGTAAGATCCATGACGATAGTTTACTGCGGTTCCCCACCGATCACCTACTCATGAGCACGCCCCCGCTGACAGTGCTGTATCGCGACGACCGCCTGATCGCCATCGACAAGCCGTCGGGCTGGCTCGTCCATCGCAGCAACCTCGATCGGCACGAAACCCGCATTCTCGTGCAGGCCCTGCGCGACCAGATCGGCCAGTACGTTTATCCGGCGCATCGGCTCGACAAGGGCACCTCCGGCGTCATGCTGTTCGCGCTCGATCCGACGACGGTCAGGCAGCTGGGCGAGCAGTTCGAGCGACACGCCGTGCGCAAGACTTACCGAGCCATCGTGCGCGGCTGGCCGCCGGCCTCGGGCCGCATCGACCATCCTTTACAGACCGAGCAGGATGAATACGGGACGACAGCGGAGGCGCCGGATGCCAAAACCGCGATCACGGATTTTCAGCGCCTGGCGACCGTCGAACTACCCGATGCGGTGGATCGCTATCCGACCTCGCGCTATGCGCTGGTGTCGATGAACCCGATCACGGGACGGCGCCATCAGTTGCGGCGGCACATGAAGTACATCTCGCATCCGATCATCGGCGACGCGACGCACGGCAAGGGTCGCCACAACCGATTCTTCCAGGCCCGGTTCAATTGCGATCGCTTGCTGCTCGCCTGCACCGAGCTTCGCTTCAGTCATCCCGAGGATGGCCGCGAACTAGCGATACGGGCGCCGATCGGCGATCAGTTCGCCGAGGTCATCGGGCACCTGGGCTGGAGTGGTATCGAGCGGACCGATTGACGAAGCGATCGACCGGCGGAAGTACCGCCTAGCGACTGGCTGCCCCGGCAACTGCCGCGACAGCCCAGCGCGATACCGCTTCGACGACCGAGGCTGCCGCCGGCCCGATGGCGCCGCAGGATGGGCACGTAACCGCCCAGCGCCCGACATCGCATTCGAACGCGCTGCAATGGTCAGAGCGACAGAACGGGCAGCAACCCGGCATCGGGTGCGATTCGGCCATGCGTCATCCCGGCTCGCCGGCCATGGCTTTCGCCATCTTGTCGCGGTCGAGTTCCTTCTCCCACTTCGAGACCACCACAGTGGCGACGCCGTTGCCGACGAAGTTGGTCAGCGCCCGAGCTTCCGACATGAAGCGGTCGATGCCGAGGATCAGTGCCAGGCCGGCAACGGGAATCGACGGCACGACCGCCAATGTCGCGGCCAGGGTAATGAAGCCGGCGCCGGTGACGCCCGATGCCCCCTTCGACGTCAGCATGGCCACACCAAGGATGGTCGCCTCCTGAGTTACGGTCAGGTCGATGTTCAGCGCCTGGGCGACAAACAGCGCCGCCATCGTCAAGTAGATATTGGTGCCGTCGAGATTGAACGAGTAGCCAGACGGAACCACCAGGCCGACGACGGATTTCGAGCAACCCATGCGTTCGAGTTTCCCCATCAGCGGCACCAGCGCGGATTCCGACGATGAAGTGCCCAGCACCGTCAGAAGTTCATCCTTGATGTAGATGATGAAGCGGATGATGTTGAAGCCGGTGAACCAGGCGATGGTGCCGAGCACGATCAGCACGAACAGGATGCAGGTCAGGTAGAAGCTGCCCATCAAGGCTGCGAGCGGCTTCAGTGCGCCAATGCCGTACTTGCCGATGGTGAACGCCATGGCGCCGCCGGCGCCGAGCGGGGCCAGCTTCATGATGGTGTTCATCATGGCAAAGAAGATGTGCGACGCATCTTCGATGAAGGCGTGCACCGGTTGGCCGACCTTGCCCATGTGCACCATGGCGTAGCCGAACAGGATCGCCAGCAACAGCACCTGGAGCAGATCGCCGGAACCGGTAAAGGCATCGGCGAAGGTCTTGGGAATGATATGCAGGATGAAGTCGACGGTGCTCTGCTCCGAAGCCGCCTTCGCATAATTGGACACGGCCTTGGCATCGAGCGTTTGCGGGTCGACATTGAAGCCTTGGCCCGGCTGGACGACGTGCATGACGATCAGGCCGATCACCAGGGCAAAGCTAGACACGACCTCGAAGTAGAGCAGTGCCTTGCCGCCGACGCGCCCGACTTTCCTCATGTCACCCGATCCGGCGATGCCCAGCACGACCGTGCAGAAGATCACCGGACTGATCAGCATCTTGACCAGAGCGATGAAGCCGTCGCCGAGCGGCTTGAGGCTCGCGCCGGTCTTGGGGTCGAAATAGCCGAGGAGCCCGCCGGAAATGATGGCGATGAGAACCCAAAAATAGAGATGGCGAGTCAGTCGTTTCATGGCGGCAATGGGTCCGGTTGGTTAGGATCGAGCGTCCATGCGCAAGCGACGCAGCGTCCGCTCAAGTTACTGCGGACCGGTGCCAACGTCGATTGTGGTTATCCGCAATTCGCGCAGGCATAATCGCGCTGACACGGCAGTTTCATACGGAGCCCCAAGCCATGCACAGCCAGCGTCCGCAAACCCTCATGCTCGCCGCAGCCGTTCTGATCGTGCTGCTGGCGATCTCCGGCATTCACCCCTACGACCGGGCAACCTGGGTGCTGGAGGTGTTTCCGATCCTCATCGCGCTGCCGGTTCTCGCGATGACGTATCGTCGCTTTCCGCTCACCACGCTGCTGTATACGCTGATCTTCGCGCACGCCGTGGTGCTCATGGTCGGCGGTGCCTACACGTACGCACGGGTGCCGCTCGGGTTCTGGCTTGCCGACCTGCTGGACATCCACCGCAATCCTTACGACAAGATCGGCCACTTCATGCAGGGCTTCGTTCCCGCCGTCGTGGCGCGGGAAATCTTCATTCGCGGGCAATATGTGCGCGGCCGCAAGATGCTGGCGTTTCTTGCGCTCTGCGTCGTCATGGCGATCAGCGCCTGCTACGAGCTGTTCGAATGGGCAAGCGCACTCGCCCTCGGCCAGGGCGCCGACGAGTTCCTCGGCACGCAGGGCGATCCGTGGGATACGCAATCGGACATGTTCTTCGCGCTCATCGGCGGTACCACGGCGCTCGTTGTGCTGCCGCGCATCCACGACCGCCAGTTGCAGTATTTCGCCTCGCTGACCACACTGACAGCCTTGCGCCAGCAAGGCCTGTAGCCGAAGCTACGGCGTCAAACGCGGGAAACGGGACGCACCACCAGGACGTTCATTCCCAGTTGCGGCGCTCCCATGTATTCCAAACCGACTTCTTCCGCGGAGACGAGCGCCAGTTCCACACGTCCGCGATACTGGTTCAGGAAGCGCTCGATCGTTTGACCCTCTTGGCAACCTCGCTGAAACTTCCAGAAATCGGTAACATCGGTCTCGGACGTGGGGCCGAACATGCTCAGTACGGCCCAGCCCTGGTGAGGGTTCTTGACCTTGTAATCGCTCCGCGACTCCAAATGAGCGAGATCTGCAAGCTCTGAAAGAAAAGACATAGTGACTCCGCGACACGCTTGTTCTGGACTTCGGAATGACGTGCAGTGATGCTTCTGCGCCGCGAGTGTAACCGACGAAGCGGACTTCCCTTGCAGATGGAATGTCGAACGCGTACTCCCATGCCGCGCCGGTCATGAAGGAATAGTCGGAACCGCTAAGGCCCACCGGTGTTTCTCCGGCGATAAGGGGCGGCAAGTGGCTCGCCGATCACCACGCCCTGCATCGGCCAGGCAACGCTTTTCCAGTAGGCTTCGATCGCGGTTTCACCTGCCAGGTAATGTCGCAGCAAGACCTGTGGGTGGGGGAATTTCTGCCAATAGTTGCACGGTTCCGAAACCGTGCCATAGCTGGCGGTCGCACCGGCATCCAGCCAGCGCAGGCTGCTCATCTGACTTGTGCCCAGCAGATCGCCCCCGCTCGAGGTAAGGTGGTCCGCCAGCGCCCCAGGAAGAAATCCCAGCGTATCCAGTTTGGGCACGCTGACCCGTCCGGTCTGGTAAATCATGATGTCCTGTTCGCCCGCAATCTCGTTCTCGTGCAGGGTCTTGATCTGAAACTGAAGGCGAGGCAATTTCCCGGAAGGCGGGAAGAGTTGTGCGCGCGAACTGCGTTGCTTGTCCGAGGTAATCAGAAAATAGGCGGTCGCCGGTTGCAAACGGAAATCGCTGATCACGCCGCGATCGATGAGCAATTTCGCCCGCTCAATAGAATCGGTGGGCAACAACATGGCAATGCGGATACCCAGATCGGTATAGGGCTGGCGTGACCTCGAATCGAAATAGGGGCTGGGTTTACCTGGCGCACAGGTCTTCTTGCATTGTTTGGCATCGAACCCCAGTGTCAACGCGGCTGTGATGGAATTGCATTCGACCGCGTAAGGTGCGGTCCAGACGAGCACGATCGCCTGAATCTCCGGCCCGATGCGGGATTCTATTTGCTGTCTGAAGGCGTTGAATTCCTCCACCTTGAGCCTGTGTGGGCTGTGCGGAATGCGCACATGGACGACATTTTCTTCCGGGATTTGCCGCGCCTGCTGATAGTAGGTCGCGACCGCCACGCTGTTGGCTTCTTCGTCGTTGACGATCACGGCCACCTGCTTCGCTTGCATCTCCTGCCCAACCAGCCCCGACGTACTTTCTGCCGGCGCCGACCGCGCCTGCGCCAACACCAACAGGCAGAGGACTGCCAGCAATCGCACCCGAAACCCCTTTTCCAACCACTTGTACATGCGCAACCCGAATTACATTGAATGTATCGACTTGCAACGAATCATGCCGTCATCCCATCGGGATCACAAGCACGACGACGCTTTCTCGACTGCCGACCTTCCCGGCGCCAGGATGCAACCGTGCCACGCCGCGAACTGGCACAATCCCGGAGTGGCAAGAACTTAAACCGCGGCGAGCCGCAGGTGAATCATCTTGTGAGGACGCATCATGGAAGAACGGCCGCAATTCGCCTCCCGCTTTCTTGTCGGCATCGAGCAGGTCGACCGTGAGCACCAGCGGCTGTTCGAGATTGCCGGACGGGTTCATGACGGTCTCCTGGCCGACACCGACGCCGCCTTCGACGCGGCACGTGCGGCCGTGGCCGAGCTGCTCGACTACACGGAAACGCACTTCGCCAGCGAGGAGAAGCTGATGGCGGCGGCCGGCTTTCCCGACCTGGCGGCGCACCAGGCGCTTCATCGCGCGCTCATCGCGCAGGCTCGCGACATGGAAATGCGCGTGGAACTCGACGAGCGGCAGGTGCCGGTCGAGTTGAGCCACTTCATTACCCGCTGGCTGATCGACCATATCGAGGCCAACGACAAGAAGTTCGGCGCGTTCGTCGCTGCGCGGAAATAGCGCCGGCCGCACGCGGTACCCGGGTCGGTCAGTCGAGCAACCTGACCCAGCGCGCGAGACAAGCTGCCGCTGCCGGATCGCCTTCGGCGGGTGCCCAAGACGCTTTCTCATCCGCAGCCAGCGGCACGTAGGGGCCGGCCTTGGCTTCGAAAAACACGGTGCCCGATTCGAGCGCGAACACGGTATGCCAGGTGTCGTGCGGAATATCCACGCCTATTGGCGTACTCCCACGGGGATTCCCTCCGGTCACACCATGACTGACTTTCACTGCGTTGACCACCGCACCGGTGTCATCGAAGGTCACGAGGCCCAGCGTGCCGTGCAGCACGAGCATGGTTTCGCCCTTGTCAGGATGGCGATGACGGTGCGGCGCGACATACGAGCCCGGCTCGATGGCGTTGAGCAAGCGGTGTGCGGGCTGACTGTCGGCGGCGTGGAAGTTGCGGTTCTTGCGGCCGCGCGGGCCCGCGCGCGCCTCGGCCGTCACTTCGTCGAGCAAGGCAGCGTCGATCAATCGAATCATGCGTACACCACTTTCACATTGCCCGGCGTCAGCCAGTCGTTGAGGGCCGTCAGCAACGCGTCGTCGAGATTGACGCGCCAGTTTTCCGGCAGCGGAATTTCCGCCTCGGCATCGCCGTTCTTGTAGGCGAGGCGCACCGGACAACCGCCGTTGCGATACGGCGTCAGGATCGCCTGCAACTTGCGCGCGTCGCTGGCGCGCGTGTCGCCGTTCATCGACAGCCGCAGCACCTTGGCGAAGCGCGCGCGCGCCTCGCCGAGTGTCAGCAGGCGGTCGGCGGTGATGCGCAGACCGCCGGAGTAGTCGTCTTTCTGCACCTTGCCTTCGACCAGCAGCAGTTCGTCTTCGCGGATCTTGCTGCGCTCGGCTTCCCACAGCTCGTTGAAGACGGACACTTCGAGTTGCGTCGTCGCATCGTCGAGCATGACGATGGCCATCTTGCCGCGCCGGGTCATCTGCGTGCGCGTGCTGAGGACGACGCCGGCCAGCAGCACGGGGTCGCGCTGCGGTTGCAGCTGGCCAAGGCGACGTTTGACGAAGGCCGCCAGCTCCCGCGCGTACTCGTTGTACGGATGGCCGGAAAGGAAGAAGCCGAGCGCCTGCTTTTCCTGCAACAGTTGCTCGCGCTCGCCCCAGCGCGGCACGTCCACGTAATGCGTTTGCCTGTCGTCATCGCCCATGTCGAACAGGCCGCCCTGCAAGGCATTGCGCTCGGCCTGCTCGGCGGCTTCGAGGGCGATGCCGACCGACGAGAGCAACTTGTTGCGATGGTTGTCGAGGCTGTCGAAGGCGCCGGCGCGGATCAGCGCCTCGATCACGCGGCGATTGACCACGCGTTTGTCCACGCGCCGGCAGAACTCGAACAGGTCGGTGAACGGACCGTTCTCGACACGCGTCTTGAGAATCACGGAGAGCGCCGATTCGCCGGTGCCCTTGATGGCGCCGAGCCCATAGCGGATGGTCTTGCCGTCCACCGGCTGGAAGCGCACGCCGCCGAGATTGATGTCCGGCGGCAGGAAGGCGATGCCATTGGTTCGCGCATCCGCGTAGAAGAACTGCACCTTGTCGGTGTTGGCCATTTCCGACGACAGCGTCGCGGCGACGAAGGCCGACGGATGATGATGCTTGAGCCAAGCCGTCTGGTAAGCGACCAGCGAGTAGGCGGCGGCATGCGACTTGTTGAAGCCGTAGCCGGCGAACTTCTCCATCGTGTCGAAGATCTCGTTCGCCTGCTGCGCGCCGATGCCGTTCTGCTCGGCGCCGGCGACGAAGATGGCGCGCTGCTGGTCCATCTCCTCCTTCTTCTTCTTGCCCATGGCGCGCCGCAAGAGGTCGGCGCCGCCGAGGCTGTAGCCGGCGATGACTTGCGCCGTCTGCATCACCTGCTCCTGATAGATCATGATGCCGTACGTGTTCGCCAGCACCTTCTCCATGTTCGGATGCGGATAGGCGACGCGTTCGCGGCCATGCTTGCGGGCGATGAAGCTGGGGATATTCTCCATCGGGCCGGGGCGGTAGAGCGCGTTCAAGGCGATCAGGTCTTCCAGGCAGTCGGGGCGCGCCTGCACCAGCGTGTCCTTCATGCCGCCGGATTCGAACTGGAACACCGCCGTGGTGTTGGCGTTCTTGAACACCTGCTCGTAGGTCGGCTTGTCGTCGAGCGGCAGCGTTTCCAGATTGACATCGGCGCCTTCGACGGTGCGCGCGAACTCGACAGCCTCGGCGAGAATGGTCAGCGTGCGCAGGCCGAGGAAGTCGAACTTGACCAGTCCCGCTTTCTCGACATCGTCCTTGTCGAACTGGCTGACGGTGGTAGCGCCACCATCAGCGGAATAGAGCGGACAGAAATCGGTGAGCTTGCCGGGCGCGATGAGCACGCCGCCCGCGTGCATGCCGACGTTGCGCGTCAGTCCTTCAAGCTTCAGCGCCAGGTCCCAGAGCGTGCGCAGACCTTCTTCCTCGTCGATGCGCTGCGTGATGGCCGGCTCGACGTCCATCGCCTTTTCCAGCGTGATGCCGAGTTCGTTGGGAATCAGTTTGGCAAACTGGTCGACGAAGTTGAAACCGAGATCGAGCACGCGGCCGACGTCGCGGATGACCGCTTTCGCCGCCATGGTGCCGAAGGTGACGATCTGCGACACGGCGTGGGCGCCGTACTTTTCCTTCACGTACTGGATGACGCGGTCGCGGCCTTCCTGGCAGAAGTCGATGTCGAAGTCGGGCATCGAGACGCGCTCGGGATTGAGGAATCGCTCGAACAGCAGCTCATAGCGGATCGGATCGAGGTCGGTAATCAGGAGCGAATAGGCCACCAGCGAACCGGCGCCGGAACCGCGCCCCGGCCCTACCGGCACGCCGTTCTTCTTTGCCCACTGGATGAAATCGGCGACGATCAGGAAATAGCCGGGGAAGCCCATCTGCTGGATGGTCTTGATCTCGAACTCCAGGCGCTCGGCGTACCGCGACGACTGACTTTCGCGCACCTTCGGGTCGGGGAAGAGATGCAGCAGGCGCTGTTCCAGGCCAAGGCGCGACTGGCTGGCGAGGTAGTCGTCGAGTCCGCTACCGTCCGGCGTCGGGAAATCCGGCAGCCGACTCTTGCCGAGCTCCACGGTGACGTTGCAGCGCTTGGCGATCTCGACCGAGTTCTCGAGCGCTTCAGGCAGGTCGGCGAACAGCTCGGCCATTTCGGCCTGCGATTTGAAGTACTGTTCCTCGGTGAAATGCTTCGGCCGGCGAGCGTCGGCAAGCACGTAGCCTTCGGAAATACAGACGCGCGCCTCGTGGGCGCCGAAGTCGGCGCGCTCCAGGAATTGCACCGGGTGCGTGGCGACGACAGGCAGGTCGAGTTCGCCGGCCAGCGCCACCGTCTGCGCGAGCAGCGCTTCCTGATGCGGCTGGCCGTAGCGTTGCAGTTCGAGGTAATAGCTGTCGGGAAACAGCTTCGCCCAGGCACTGGCGCGATCCTTTGCCTTGTCGGCCTTGCCGGCCGCCAGCCACTGGCCGACATCGCCATGCTGGGCGCCGGAAAGCGCGATCAGGCCGCCGTTGTCGCCGCTGGCGATGGCGGCGCGACTGATTTCGGCACGGCCGTGCCGGCGCGGGGTCAGATAGGCAGAAGTCAGCAATTCACATAGCCGAAGATAGCCATTCCGGTTCTTTGCCAGCAAGAGCAAACGGCTGCCGGAATCGCGACCCGGCTCCTGGCTTTCGTCTTCG
>PMIH01000178.1:0-14068 GCA_003158255.1 Rhodocyclaceae bacterium | reverse complement strand
ATCAGGCGCTTGCTGTCCTTCTCGACGACGTCGTCGAGAAGGATCAGGCCATCGGTAATCGAATATTCGCTGTGCAGCCGCAGGTGAACGAACCGTGGCAAATTCGGCGGCGAGGAGGGAGAAGGCATGCGCGGAATTCTACCTCTCGGCCGACACCGCGCCATGATTGCGGCGTTCCGGATGATGCGGAAGGAAGCCTGCTCTGAACGATTGCGCGCTTCCAGTCGACATTCCTTGCCACCGGCATAGCAAAGGGTGAGAATCGCGCATCTTTTCAAGTGTCCGAAGCAATGTCGCACGGTCGTATCGACGAACAACTGACCACGCTGAGAGCGCGCTGGCAGGATTACCGGGATGGGGGCATATTCGAGCAGTTCGTCGAATTCACTCTGGCGCTTAACAGTCTCGCCGAGCGGCTGGCCCGGTTGCGCCTGCCCGGCCTGGTGCGGCAATGCGAGGGGCTGGAAAACGCCTCGCTCGCCCTGTTCGGCGATCCCGACACCCACCCGATCGCAGCCCAGACCGTCCTCGCGCTTGATCGCCAACTGGAATCCCTCCTTGGCGCCATTCTTACCGCGCGCCGGCTGGACACCGATGCCGACAAGCGTGCCAGCGACATCACCGAGAACCGGCCCCACGAGTGGATCAAGCCGCGCACGATCTGGATGTTTGCCGCGCCGAGCGTCGGCTGGTCGTCGGGGCTGGCTGCNNCTGCCGGACGAAGATCCCCCGTTCGCCGTCATCTTCGTGCCCGGCGACGATGCGATAGACACGGATGACAAGGCAATGGACGACATCCGCCGCGTCCGCGCCGCCTGCCCGGCCAGCCAGTTCTTTTTCGTCGGCGTGCCGCGCACGCTCGACCGGATGGTGGAACTGATGCGCGCCGGCATCGACATCACGATCCAGCGCGACGAACAGATGGCCGCATTGTTGTCGAGCGTGCTCAATCTCGTCCAGACGCACGAACCGGAGCGCTACCGGATCCTGGTGGTCGAGGATTCCCGTGTCGCCATTGCCCAGATCCAGCGCGCGTTGAAACAGCATGGCATCGACAGTTTTACGATTCCCGACCCGAGCCGGTTGTTCGAGGCCATCGAGGACTACGGCCCCGACCTGGTGTTGATGGATATGTATATGCCGGGTTGCAACGGCGTCGAGGCGACGCGCGCGCTGCGCCAGTTATCGGCCTACCAAGCGCTGCCCATCGTCTATCTCTCCAGCGAAACCGACGTCGGGCTACAGGTGGAAGCCTTGCGCCTCGGCGGCGACCAGTTCCTGACTAAGCCGTTCAATCCCGTATTGCTGGCCGCGACGGTGAAGACCACCATCGAGCGGCACCAGGAGATGCGTCGGGCCAGCCGCCACGACGGCCTCACCGGCCTGCTCAACCACACCGCGGCCAAAGCCGAACTGGATGTTCGCCTGGCCATGGTGCCGGCCGATGGTCGCCTTACCGTGGCCATGCTCGACATCGACCATTTCAAATCGGTCAATGACGCTTATGGCCACCCGGTCGGCGATCAGGTGATCCGCAGCCTGGCCTGGCTGCTCAAGGGTTGGCTGCGTGCCACGGATGTCATTGGTCGTTATGGCGGCGAAGAATTCATCATCGCCATGCCCGGCATCAATGTCGGCGAAGCGCGCGGCGTGCTCGACGGCATCCGCACCCACTTCGCCAACTTGCCGCATGTCCATGCCACCGGCAGCCTGCGCGTCACCTTCAGCGCCGGTGTCGCTGCATTCCCTCATTTCACCAAGGCTTCCGATCTCATCGCGGCGGCCGATCAGGCTTTGCTCCAGGCCAAGGCGCTCGGCCGCAACCAGGTCGTCGAAGCTCGAATTCCGAAACCCGACTAACGACGGCTCAATCGGTACTCGCCCAGTCGAGGATCGGCTGCCACTGCTGCCAGTCCTGCGCCGCGCGCGAGGCCGGCAAATCGAAAATCGTCAGGCCGTGCGCGGCCGCCTGCACGTAGTTCTGCGTGTCGCGCAGGTAAGTCAGCACCGGCAGGCCGATATCCGCCAGGAACCGTTCCAGTTCGCCCGCAGCACGCGTGCGTGCATTCACCCGGTTGCCGACGATGGCGACGAAGGCATGGTGGTTGCGAACTTCTTTTTCCGCCGCCAGGGCGGCGAGAAAATCCCGCGTGGCAAGGATATCGAACAGCGAGGGCTGCAAGGGCACGATGACCTGCTCGACCACCTTCAGTACATGGGCGAGCTTCTTGCCGTGGAGCCCCGCGGGCGTATCGAGCACCGCGTGGGTCGTGCCGTTCGGCGGCCGCGCCGGTTTGTCGGCTTCGATCTCCCAGCTGTCGATGCGCGGCAGCGCGGGCGGCCGCAGCCGCAGCCATTCGCGCGAGGACTGCTGGCGGTCGATGTCGCCGAGCATGACATGATGCCCCTGCCGCGCCAGCCAGCCGGCCAGGTTGGTCGCCAGCGTGCTCTTGCCGCTGCCGCCCTTCGGATTCGCCACCATGATGCGCTTCATGGCAACAGCACCGTCGAGCCGGTGGTTTTGCGTGCCACGAGATCGGCCTGCGCCAGCGCCGCGTCCTTGAGCGCATAGGTCTGATTGACCTCGATCTTTACCTTGCCGGACACCACCACCTCGAACAACTCGGTCGCCATCGCCAGCAGGTCAGAACGCTTCGCGGTGTAGGCGAACAGCGACGGCCGCGTGATGAAGAGCGAGCCCCGCTTCGACAATTCGAGTAGATCGAGCGGCGGCACCGGGCCGGAAGCGTTGCCGAACGTGACCATCATTCCGAGCGGCCGCAGGCAGTCGAGCGAGCCGATGAACGTGTCCTTGCCGATGGAGTCGTAGACCACCGGCACGCCTTCGCCAGCGGTGATTTCCCGCACCCGCTGGGTAAAGTTTTCGCGCGTGTAGACGATGGGGTGATCGCAGCCGTGGGCGCCGACCAGCGCCGCCTTCTCGTCCGAACCCACCGTGCCGATCACGTTGGCGCCCAGCGCCTTCGCCCACTGGCAAACGATGAGGCCGACACCGCCGGCGGCGGCGTGGATGAGAATCGTGTCGCCCGGCTGCACGCGATAAGTCCGGCGCAGCAGGTACTGGGCGGTAAGGCCTTGCAACATCATGGCCGCAGCAGTCTTGAACGATATGCCGTCGGGCAGCTTCACCAACCGGTCCGCCGGAATGTGGCGCTCCTCGGCGTAGGCACCGACGGGGCCGCCCGCATAGGCCACGCGATCGCCAACTTTCAGATCGGCAACGCCGCTGCCGACCGCCGTCACCACGCCTGCGCCTTCAAGGCCGATGCCGGAGGGAAGCGGCAGCGGATACAGGCCGATGCGATGGTAGATGTCGATGAAATTGAGGCCGACCGCCTCATGCCGCATCGTAACTTCACCTGCCGGCGTACCACCAAGACTGACTTTCTCCCAGCGCAGCACTTCGGGTCCGCCGGTCTGGTGGAATCGGATCGCATGTGTCATGGCATGCCTCTCATTCGATAAGTTAATATCGTGCGAAAACCACCTCCGCAGTTGGGAAAATTCTACCGCGATCAAGGCAGTCACACCTAGAAGGGAAACCATAATGCCGGCCTTTAAGCCGTTTGTTGCTGCCGACGCCAAGCTGCCGGAACTGAACCCGCTCAGCCTGATCATGGGCGCCGTGCTCGGAATGATCTTCGGCGCGTCGTCGCTTTATCTCGTGCTCAAGGTCGGTTTGACCGTCAGCGCCTCGATTCCGGTCGCCGTCATCGGCATCACGCTGTACCGGCTGTTCCATAAGCTGGGCGCGCGCGAGGCGACCATCCTGGAACAGAACATTGTCCAGACCGCGGGTTCCGCCGGCGAATCGATCGCCTTCGGCGTCGGCGTGACGATGCCGGCAATCCTGATTCTCGGCTTCGACCTCGAGGTCACGCGCATCATGCTGGTGGCGGTACTGGGCAGCGTCCTCGGCATCCTGATGATGATTCCGCTGCGCCGGACGATGATCGTCGCCCTGCACGGCGAGCTGAAATATCCNNGTCGCCTTGAAGGGCTGGAAGGACATCCCCGGCACGGTGTTCGGCGCACCGTTCAAGAGCGGCTCGGTGGCCTGCGAGGTCTCGCCGGAACTGCTCGGCGTCGGCTACATCATCGGCCCGCGCGTCGCGGCCATCATGTGCGGCGGCGGTGTGCTGGCCTACCTTGTCTTGATCCCGCTGATCCAGTTCTTCGGCGGCAACCTGACTACGCCGCTGGAACCCGGCGTCAAACTGATCAGCGCCATGTCGCCGAACGAGATTCGCGGCGCCTACATCCTCTACATCGGCGCCGGCGCCGTCGCGACGGCCGGCATCATCAGCCTGTTCCAGGCGCTGCCGACGATCTGGCAGAGCATCCGCGCGAGTTTTGGCGACTTCGCCGCCGCCGGCGCGCCGGTCGGAACCGCGCGTACCGACCAGGACATCCCGATGAAGTGGGTGCTGGTCGGCGTGCTCGGCATTATCGCCGCCATCACCGTTGCGACGCCGCTGCACATGAACGTGCTCGGCGCGGTCATGATCCTGGCGTTCGGCTTCCTGTTCGTCACCGTCTCGTCACGATTGACTGGCCAGGTCGGCTCGACCTCGAATCCGATCTCCGGCATGACGGTCGCCACGCTGCTGCTGACCTGCCTGATCTTCCTCCTCATTGGCTGGACGGGCGGCCAGTACTATGTGACGGCGCTCTCGGTCGGCGCCATCGTCTGCATCGCCTCCAGCAACGCCGGCACGACCTCGCAGGACCTGAAGACCGGCTTCCTGGTCGGCTCGACGCCGCGCCTGCAACAGTACGCCATCATCGTCGGCTCGCTGCTCTCGGCCGTGGTGCTCGGACCGATCCTGCTGACGCTGAACGAGGCGTCCACGGTCTATGTGCCGGCCGAGCAGGTCGCCCCCGCGCTGGCGACGGACCCGGCGACGCTCACCGACCGTGCGGCACTCATCGGGCCGCAGGCCGCCCAGGACGGCGCCACCTATCGCGTCTGGCACAAGACCGACGACATCGGCGGCCCGGCCGGCAAGTACCTCACCGACGACAACGGCCGCGCGGTCTATCTCGTCGACCCGGGCATCAACGGCACGCACACGACGCGACCGGACGGCAGCGAAGTGCGCAAGCTCGACGCGCCCAAGGCGGTGCTGATGTCCTACATCATCAAGGGCATGCTCGCGGGGCACCTGCCCTGGGGCCTGGTGCTGTTCGGCGCCATGATCGCCATCATGCTCGAGATGGTCGGCATCCCGTCGCTGGTGTTCGCCGTCGGCGTCTATCTGCCGCTGTCGACGACACTGCCGATGTTCATCGGCGGCGCCGTTCGCTGGTGGGTCGATCGCCGGCACGCTGCCGCCGAAGCCAACGCGCACTTGTCGCCGGAGGAGAAAGCCGCCGCCAGCGACAGCCGGATCGGCGTGCTGCTTTCCTCGGGCTACATCGCTGGCGGCGCGCTGGCCGGCATCTTCATTGCCTTCAGCGCCGGCGTGATGGTCGACTTCGACAAGGCGCTCGAAGCCTGGGCCGGCGCCAACAATCCGTTCTACGCCGGTGCCAATGCCGACTGGCTGTCGTTGCTGCCTTTCGCCGTACTGGTCGGCCTGCTTCTCTGGGTCGGCCTCGAACGGAAGAAGACCGCGACCAGCACGGCCGCCACGAAGTAACCCCTCTCGCTTACTGGAAAGGTATCCGTCATGAAGAAGAATTCACCGCGTGCCCTTTTGCTCAACTGCTGTCTCGCACTGGCGAGCGGTTCTGCGCTCGCTGCGGAGGGCATGTGGACGCTGGACAATCTGCCGGCCGACAAGATCGCCAAGGAATACGGCTTCCGCCCCAGCGCCGAATGGGGTGAGCGTGTCATGCACAGTTCGGCCCGCCTCGCGGGTGGCTGCTCGGGCTCTTACATTTCCGCCAGCGGCCTGGTGCTGACCAATCACCATTGCGCCCGCAGTTGCGTCGAAGACCTGTCGACCGCGGACAAGGACTACAACAAGCTTGGCTTTCTCGCCAGGACGCGGAAGGAAGAACCCGCGTGCCCCGGCGTCGAACTGAATCGCCTCGACAAGATTTCTGACGTCACCACGGAAGTGAAAAGCGCACTGGCGGGCCTGTCCGGCGAAGACTACGTGCATGCGGAACGCGCCGTCACCGCCAAGCTGACTTCGGCCTGTGCAGCCGGCGACCCGCAACGCACGCGCTGCGACGTCGTCAATCTTTATCACGGCGGGCGTTACAACCTCTACCGCTACCACCGCTTCCAGGACGTGCGGCTGGTGTTCGTGCCGGAAGAGGATGTTGCGTTCTTCGGCGGCGATCCCGACAACTTCAACTTCCCACGCTATGACCTCGACATGGCGCTGGTGCGCGCTTACGAGGACGGCAAGCCGGCCGTCGTCAAGGACTATTTCCCGGTCAACCCCGCCGGCGCGCAAGCCGGCGAACTGGTGTTCGTCACCGGGCATCCCGGCCACACCGATCGCCAATTGACGCGCGACCAACTCGAACTTCAGCGCGATATCGGCGAGACGCAGCGCCTGATCCGTCTGGCGGAAATGCGCGGCCTGCTGACGCAATACGGAAAGTCGTCGCCCGAAGCCGCGCGGATATCGACCAACGACCTGTTCGGTGTCGAGAACTCGTTCAAAGCGCTGACCGGCCAGTTGCAGACGCTACAGGACCCGGCCTTCTGGCGCGCCAAGAACGCCGAGGAGAAGCAACTACAGGCTTGGTTCAAGACGCATCCGGACAAACTCGGCGGCGATCCGTGGCAAGCCATCGCGACGGCCGACGATGAGTTCCGCGGCATCGCGACCGAATTCCGGATTCTCGAAGGCGCCGGCGGTTTCTGGAGCCAGCATTTTTCGCTGGCGCGTACGCTGGTGCGCGGCGCAAGCCAGCGCGCCAAGCCGAACACCGAACGATTTTCCGAATTCAGCGATTCCGCGCTGCCGCGCCAGGAGCAGCTGCTGTTCAGCCCGGCGCCGATCTATCCCGATTACGAACGCGTGAAGCTCGGCTGGTCGCTCGGCAAGCTGCGTGAATTGCTGGGCGCCGACGATCCGCGTGTGAAGAAGATCCTCGGCCGCGAGTCGCCGCAGCAAGTGGCGGATCGCGTCGTCGCCGGCACGCATCTGTCCGATATCGAGGTCCGGCGCAAGCTATGGAGCGGCGGCCAGGCTGCCATCGACGCCAGCGACGATCCGATGATCCTGCTGGCGAAGGNNGTGTATCCGGATGCGACATTCACGCTCCGGCTGTCGTACGGCGACGTGCGCGGCTGGAAGGAACACGGCCGCGACATCCCGCCCTTCACCACCTACGCCGGCGCGTTCGACCGCGCGACGGGCGTCGAGCCCTTCGTTCTGCCGCCGACCTGGCTCGCCGCCAAGCCAAAGCTCAACATGGATCAGCGCATGAACGTCGTCACCACCAACGACATCATCGGCGGCAACTCGGGCAGCCCGATGATCAACCAGAAGCGCGAAATCGTCGGCCTGATCTTCGACGGCAACCTGCCGAGCCTGGGCGGCGACTTCTGGTACGACATCTCCCTCAATCGCGCCGTTGCCGTGCATGCCGGCGCCATCATCGATGCGCTGGAAAACATCTACGGCGCCGGCGACCTGGCGAAGGAAATGCTGGGCCGCTAGGCGGCGCCGGTCCGGACAACGGGCCGGCCGTCCTGGTGGTGGTTGGCATCGACCACCGCCAGGGCGGTCATATTCACCAGTCTGCGCACCGTCGCCGTCGGCGTCAGGATGTGCACGGGCTTGGCGGCGCCCAGCAGGATGGGGCCGACGGTAATGCCGTCGCCGCTGATCGCCTTGATGAGATTGAAGGCGATGTTGGCGGCGTCCAGATTCGGCATCACCAGCAGGTTGGCCTGGCCGCGCAGCTTGCAGTCGGGATAGAAGCGGCTGCGGATTTCCTCCGACAGTGCCGCGTCGCCATGCATTTCACCGTCGACTTCCAGATCGGGCGCACGCTCGACGATCAGGTCGCGGGTGCGGCTCATTTTCAGCGCCGATTGCGAACGCAGGCTGCCGAAATTGGAATGCGACAGCAGCGCCACTTTCGGCGTCAGGCCGAAACGACGCACTTCCTCGGCGGCCATCAGCGTGATCTCGGCCAGTATCTCGGGGCTCGGGTCTTCGTTCACGTAGGTGTCGCAGATGAACAGCGTGTGGTTCGGCAACAGCAGCAGGTTCATGGCGGCAAAACAGTGCGCGCCGGCTTCAAGGCCGATGACGTCGCGTACCTGGTTCAGGTGCTTGACCTGCTTGCCGACGATGCCGCACAGTACGGCATCGACGTCGCCGCGTTTGAGCAGCATGCAGCCGATCAGCGTGTTGTCGGAACGCAGGCGCTGCTTGGCAATCTCGGGCGTGATGCCCTGGCGGCCGCGCAAGTGGTGGTATTCCTGCCAGAGTTCCTTGTAGCGCGGATCGGAATCGGGATTCACCACCTTGAAATCGCGTCCGACCGACAGTCGCAGGCCGGCACGTTCGATGCGGTTCTGGATCACATCCGGGCGCCCGATGACCAACGGTTCCGCCAGGCCCTCGTCGAGCACCGCCTGCACGGCGCGTAGCGTGCGCTCGTCCTCGCCTTCGCAATAGACGACCCGTTTCGGGTTCTGCTTGGCGGCGGCGAACACCGGTTTCATCACAAAACCGGAGTGATAGACGAAGCTGTTCAGTCTCTCGCGGTAGGCATCGAGGTCGGCAATGGGGCGTGTCGCCACGCCTGACTCTGCGGCCGCCTGCGCCACGGCCGGCGCCACCTTGACGATCAGGCGCGGATCGAACGGACGCGGAATCAGGTACTCGGGGCCGAAGCGCTGCGACTCGCCACCGTAGGCGCGATCGACGACATCGGAGCTCTCCGCCTGCGCCAGTTCGGCCAGCGCACGCACCGCCGCGAGCTTCATGTGTTCGGTGATGGTGGTCGCGCCGGCATCGAGCGCGCCGCGGAAGATGAACGGGAAACAGAGGACGTTGTTCACCTGGTTCGGGTAGTCCGAACGACCCGTGGCCATGATGGCATCGGAGCGCACCTTCTTCACTTCGTCGGGAGAAATTTCCGGCGTCGGGTTGGCCAGCGCGAAGATCAGCGGCTCGGCGGCCATCTTCGCGACCATCTCGGGCTTCAGCACGCCGCCGGCCGAGAGGCCGAGGAAGATATCGGCGTCCTTGATGGCTTCGGCCAGCGTGCGTTGATCGGTTGTCTTGGCGTAGCGCGCCTTGATCGGGTCCATCAACTTGGTACGGCCCTCGTACACCAGCCCTTCGATGTCGGTAACCCAGACGTTCTCGACGCGCACGCCAAGACTCACCAGCAAGTCGAGGCAGGCCAGCGCCGCCGCGCCCGCGCCGGACGTGACAAGCTTTACCTCCTCGATATGCTTGCCGACCAGATGCAGACCGTTCAGCACCGCCGCACCGACGACGATGGCGGTGCCATGCTGGTCGTCGTGGAAGACCGGAATCTTCATCCGCTCGCGCAGCTTGGCTTCGACATAGAAGCACTCCGGCGCCTTGATGTCTTCGAGGTTGATGCCGCCGAAAGTCGGCTCCATCGCCGCGATGTGGTCGATCAGCTTGTCGGGATCCGGTTCGTCGAGTTCGATGTCGAAGACGTCGATGCCGGCAAACTTCTTGAACAGCACGCCCTTGCCTTCCATGACCGGCTTGGCGGCCAGCGGGCCGATGTTGCCNNGGCCCAGCACGGCGGTGCCGTTGGTGACGACAGCAACGAGGTTGGCGCGGGAAGTCAGTCGCGACGCCGCACTGGGGTCGGCGACGATGGCATCGCAGGCGGCGGCGACCCCGGGCGAATAGGCAAGCGCGAGGTCGCGCTGGTTGGTCATCCCCTTGGTCGGGACGACGGCAATTTTTCCGGGGGTGGGGAACTCGTGGTATTCGAGGGCGGCGGCCGACAGATCGGTATTTTGATTTTTATCCATGATGGTAGGTGTGGCGGGACAAGACGCAAGTTTACTCGTTGCGGCCTGATACGGACATTAGGACGATCTATTCTTCTCTTATTGCGGCGCACCATTCACCCACGCGGTGTGGGAAAATCTGCGTTTCGTCATCATCGAAAGCCAAGCCATGAAGCGCGTCGTCTTCAACCAGAAAGGCGGGGTCGGCAAGAGCACCATCGCCTGCAACCTGGCCGCCATTGCCGCCAGCCGCGGCCACCGCACGCTGGTGGTCGATCTCGATCCGCAAGCCAATTCGACGCGCTACTTGCTTGGCCACCTGCCGGCGGAAAACACCGCCACCGAATTCTTCGACCAGATGCTGAACTTCAAGCTGCGGCCGAAGGCGACCGAGGAATTCTTGCACGCCACACCGTTCGACAATCTCTTCGTACTGCCCGCCGACGCGGCGCTGGAAGAACTGCAAGCCAAGCTGGAATCGCGCTACAAGATCTACAAGCTGCGCGAGGCGCTCGACGCGCTCGAAGGCTTCGACCAAGTCTGGATCGATACGCCGCCCGCGCTGCACTTCTACACCCGCTCGGCGCTGATCGCCGCCGACGCCTGCCTGATCCCCTTCGACTGCGACGAGTTTGCCCGCCGCGCGCTCTACACGCTGATGGACAACGTCACCGAAATCCGCGCCGACCACAATGCCGACCTCGTGGTGGAAGGCATCGTCGTCAACCAGTTCCAGCCGCGCGCCACGCTGCCGCAACAGGTCGTCGACGAATTGCGCGCCGAAGGGCTGCCGGTGCTGAACAGCCATTTGTCATCATCGGTGAAGATCAAGGAATCGCATCAACAGGCAAAACCGATGATCCATCTCGACCGCAGCCACAAGCTGGCGCTGGAATACGTCGCGCTCTACGAGGAACTGGAGAAGGCCGGCAAGGCGCGGCAGAAATCGGCAACGAAAAAGCGGGCCTGACTACAAAAGAAAGTCGAGCAGCAGGCGATTGAAGGCTGCCGCCTGTTCGACGTTGCACAGGTGCGAGGCCGACGAAATCAGTTCGAAGCGCGCGCCGGGAATGTTCTCCGCAATCCGCTGACCCATCGCGGGTGGCGTGCCGGCGTCGTCCGCACCGGCGATCACCAGCGTCGGGCAGCGTAGCGCCGGCAGTTTTTCGGTGACATCGAGCGTCGCGATTGCCTGGCCGCTGCCGATGTAGCCCGTCGGCGGTGTCGCCCGGATGAGGTTGCCGATACACGCCATCGTGTCCGGATGTGCCGCGCGGTACGGCGTGGTAAACCAGCGCTCGAGCGTCGGCGCCACCAGAGGCTCGATGCCGTGCGCGCGAACCGCGGCGATACGCTCGTCCCACGCCGCCCGCGCTGCGGACGGATAGCCGCTGGTCGTGCTGACGAGCGCCAACTTTTCGATTCGCCCGGGTGCCGCCAGCGCCAGATGCTGCGCAATCATGCCGCCCATCGAGATGCCGCAAGAGTGCGCCCGCGCCACGCCCAGCGCATCCATCAGGCCAAGCACATCGGCCGTCAGCATGGCGAAATCGTAGGGCATGTCCGGCGCGCTGCTGCCGCCGTGGCCGCGGGTATCGAAGCGCAGCACGCGAAAATGGGCGGTGAGCGCCGCCATCTGGTCGTCCCACAAGCTCAGGTCGGTGGCCAGCGAGTGCGAGAGCAATAGCCACGGCCCTTCACCCGCAATGTCGTAGCGGATGTCGATGCCGTTGGCGCGGACTGTGTTCATCAGACGGTCTCCAGTTTGGCGATGGACAATGCCAGCCACTTCATGCCGACGGCGCCGAAGTTGATCTGCGCGCGGGCATCCGAACCGGAACCATCGAGATTGATGACGACGCCTTCGCCGAACTTGGCGTGGCGCACGGTCTGGCCGATGCAGTAACCGCTGTCGCTGCTGCGCGACGCGTAAGCCGCGCGCGGCTGCTCCAAAGTCAGTCGTGGTGGCACGCCAAATGATTTCGCCACCTTCGGCGTCAGCCGCTTGACGAGTCCCGCGGGAATTTCTGCGATGAAGCGCGAGGGCAGGTTGTAGCGCGTCTGGCCGTGCAGCATGCGCGTCTGCGCATGCGAGACGTAGAGCCGCTGACGCGCGCGGGTGACGGCGACGTACATCAGCCGCCGTTCCTCTTCCAGGCCGTCACGCTCGACCAGCGAGTTCTCGTGCGGAAACAATCCCTCTTCCAGACCGCTCAGGAAGACGACGTTGAATTCGAGTCCCTTGGCCGAGTGCGTGGTCATCAATTGCAGCGCGTCGTCACCCTCGCCCGCCTGATGTTCGCCGGCTTCGAGCGCGGCATGAGCGAGGAACGCGATCAGGTCGGCGGACAATTCGCCCTCGGCGCCGACGACGCCCTCCTCGGCGATGAAGCTGGTGGCGGCGTTGATGAGTTCGTCGAGGTTGGCGAGGCGGTCCTGGCCTTCCTTGTCGGCCTTGTAATGTTCGCGCAGGCCGGAGAGGTCGACGACGTGCTCGACCAGTTCGGGCAACGGCAAATGCGCGACTTCCTTCATCTTGCCGATCAGCGCCGCGAAGCCGGCAAGCTTGGTGCCGCCTGCGCCGGCAACCGATCGAATCGCCGCGAACATGCTGCTGGCGGCCGCCCTCGCCGCATCCTGCAATTGCTCGACGCTGCGCGCACCGATGCCGCGCGTCGGAAAGTTAACCACGCGGGCGAACGAGGTATCGTCATCCGGATTGGCGATCAGGCGCAGATAGGCGAGCGCGTGCTTGATTTCCTGTCGCTCGAAGAAGCGCAACCCGCCATAGACGCGGTAGGGCAGGCCGGCGGAGAACAGCGCATGTTCGAGCACCCGCGACTGAGCGTTGGAGCGATAGAGCAGCGCGATCTCGGCCCGTGCGTGGCCATCGCGGGCCAGCGCCTTGATCTCCTCGACGATCCAGCGCGCCTCGTCGAGATCTGAGTTGGCCTCGAAGATGCGGATCGGCTCGCCGGCGCCGGCGTCGGTCCACAGGTTCTTGCCCAGCCGGTTGTCGTTGTTCTTGATGATGGCGTTGGCGGCGTCAAGGATGTTGCCGTGCGAGCGGTAGTTCTGTTCCAGGCGAATAACGTTGGCCACCTTGAACTCGCGCTCGAAGTCGCGCATGTTGCCGACGTCGGCGCCGCGGAAAGCGTAAATCGACTGGTCGTCGTCGCCGACAGCGAACATCGCTGCCTCCTCGCCCGTCAGCAGCTTCAGCCACTTGTATTGCAGGACGTTGGTGTCCTGGAACTCGTCCACCAGAACATAGCGGAAGCGTTCCTGGTAGTGACGGCGCAAGGCCTCATTGCGCGACAGCAACTCGTAGCTGCGCAACAGCAACTCGGAAAAGTCGACGACGCCTTCCTTGTTGCACTGCGCGTCGTAGGCCTCGTACAGCTCGACGCGCTTCTTCGTGTAGCCATCCCAGGCTTCGACCGCAGAAGGCCGCAAGCCCTGCTCCTTCTGGCCGTTGATGAAGTGCTGGAGTTCGCGCGGTGGATATTTTTCGTCGTCGACATTCAAGGACTTCAAGAGCCGCTTGATCGCCGAAAGCTGGTCCGACGAATCGAGGATCTGGAACAGTTGCGGCAGGCCGGCGTCGCGGTAATGGGTGCGCAGCAGCCGGTTGCACAGGCCATGGAAAGTGCCGATCCACATGCCGCGCACGTTGATCGGCAGCATCGCGGTCAACCGCGCCATCATTTCCTTGGCTGCCTTGTTGGTAAAGGTGACTGCCAACACCTGCTGTGGCGTCATCTGGTTGGTGGCGATCAGCCAGGCGATGCGCGTAGTGAGTACACGCGTCTTGCCGGAACCGGCACCGGCAAGGATCAAGGCATGCTGGCGCGGCAGCGTGACGGCCGCCAGTTGTTCGGGATTGAGGCCGTTGAGGAGGTTCATTGCCGGATTATAGGACCGCAGCCCCAATGAGCATTTGCGCACTACTATTGTGCATCGCGGCAATTGCGGTTAGCCGCAGCTTGTATAGCGGCGTTCTTATCCATACAATGCGTATTGTTGCATTGCAACATGGAGAACGCCATGAACGAACGTACCCTCGCCAAGGCGCCCAAGATCCTGTCGTGGCTGGCCCATAAGGCCGGCATCGACGATCGACGC
>PMIH01000244.1:2428-3405 GCA_003158255.1 Rhodocyclaceae bacterium | reverse complement strand
TACTTCATCACGCACGTCGAGGGCCGCAGCCCGCCGCTCGTTGGCGGCCAGGTGCTCGAAGCGAATCGGCCGCATCCGCTCTACGATCATGACATCATTGAACTTGCGGGCATCAAGATGGAATTCTTCCTCAAGGCCTGAGCGATGCACAAGCGAGAGCCAACGACATGAGAGTTCGCATTCTGGGCTGTAGTGGCGGCATCGGCGGGCGCGATCAACGCACGACATCGTTCCTGGTCGACGAGGACATCCTGATCGACTGCGGCACCGGCGTCGGCGATCTGCCGCTGGCCGATCTGGTGCGGATCGACCACCTGTTCATCACCCATGCCCACCTCGATCACATCGCCTGCCTGCCCTTGCTGATCGACACGGTTTGCGATGTGCGCAGTCAGCCGCTGATCGTTCATGCCACCGAGGCGACGATCGAGGCCATTCGCCACCACATCTTCAACTGGACGATCTGGCCGGACTTCAGCGAGATTCCCCAAGCGGACGCGCCCTACCTGCGCTACCAGACGATCCATGTTGGCGAGACGGTCGAACTCGACAGCCGCCGCATCACGGCACTGCCCGCCAGCCATACCGTGCCGGCGGTCGGCTACCACCTGGATTCGGGTTCCGCGAGCCTCGCCTATACCGGCGACACCGGGCCATGCCCGGAGCTTTGGGCGGCAATCAACAAGATCGGCAACCTGCGCCACCTGATCGTCGAAACGGCTTTTTCGAACAGCGAGCAGCAGCGGGCTGTGCTTTCCCGGCACCTTTGCCCGAGCATGCTGGCGGGCGAGCTGGCCTTGCTGGAACGATCGGCTGACATTTTCATCACCCACCTGAAACCCGGTCAGAGCGATCTCACCATGTGGGAAATCGAAGCTGCGGTTGGCGACCTCAAGCCGCGCATGCTCCGGAACGACCAAGTGTTCGAATTTTGACGACGCGCAGCGATGGCCGTCGAAGGGAAATCAGTATGAGCG
>PMIH01000244.1:0-2408 GCA_003158255.1 Rhodocyclaceae bacterium | reverse complement strand
AAGGTCAAGACCGGCCTCAATTCGTTCAAGGATCTGCGGCTGCCAATTTCGGAACAGAGCATCGCCGGCTACGCAGCGCTGAGCCGCCGGGTGATCAACATCCGCGATGTCTACGACGAGGCGGAACTCAAGGCCATCCATCCGAACCTGCGCTTCCTTCAGGAGGTGGATCGTCGCACCGGCTATCGCACCACGCAGATGCTGGTCGCGCCCATTGTCGATTCCGTGAATGGCGAACTGCACGGTGTTGTGCAGATCATCAACAACAACGCTGGCGGTCCGTTCTCCGTCGTTGTCGAGGAGGGTATCCGCGGCTTGTGCGAGACCCTGTCCATTGCCTTTTCCCAGCGCAGCAAAGCCACCCTGGTGAGGTCGAAGTANNCTCGAGGTGGCGACCCGCTCGGCACGGCGCCAGAACGTCGACGTCGAGGAAATCCTGATCGTCGAATTCCAGGTGACGCCCGCGGCGCTGGGTGCGGCACTCTCGAAGTTCTTCAATGTTCCCTACGAACCCTTCCTGGCTGACAGGCTGAAGCCGATCGACCTGCTCAAGAACCTGAAGCGCGACTATGTGGAGCAGAACCACTGGCTCCCGGTCGAGGAGGGGGCGGAGGGAATCATCATCTTGTGTCTGGACCCGGAGCAGGCAAAGGGTTCGCGCATCGTCCAGAACGTTTTTCCCAAGCGCAAGCTTGCCTATCGCGTTACCACCATGCGCGAGTTCAAGCAGACCGTCGACCAGATGTTCGGCGCTGTTTCAGAGGAAGTCCACGTTGGCGACCTCCTGTCCGGGATGGAAGAGGGCGAACCGGATGCCGAATACGCAACCGAAGATGTTTCCGCCGCGGCCGACAACGAACTCGTCAAGCTGGTGAACAAGATCATTCTTGACGCCTATCAGCAAGGCGCCTCCGATATCCACATCGAACCGGGCATGGGCAAGGACAAGGTGCTGGTCCGGTTCCGGCGTGACGGTACGCTCTACAAGTACATCGAGGTGCCGCCCAGCTACCGGAATGCCATGGTCGCCCGCATCAAGATCATGTGCGACCTCGATATTTCCGAAAAGCGGCGTCCGCAGGATGGCAAGATCAAGTTCAAACGTTTTGCTCCACTCGACATCGAACTGCGGGTGGCGACAATTCCTTCGGCGGGCGGTGTCGAAGATGTGGTCATGCGGATTCTTTCCGCCGGCGAGCCGATCCCGCTCGACAAGCTGGGCGTTCTCCCGGCTACTCTCGAAAAGCTCAAGGCCTGCATCGCCAAGCCCTACGGCATCTTCTTCGTTTGCGGCCCCACCGGTTCCGGCAAGACCACCACGCTGCATTCCGTACTGGGCAGTCTCAATACGCCCGACACCAAGATCTGGACCGCCGAAGATCCGGTCGAAATCACCCAGAAAGGCCTGCGCCAGGTGCAAGTAAACCGCAAGGCGGGGCTGGATTTTCCTACCGTCATGCGCTCCTTCCTGCGCGCCGATCCGGACATCATCATGGTTGGCGAAATGCGCGATCACGAAACCACCGCGATCGGCATCGAAGCCTCGCTGACCGGCCACCTGGTGTTCGCCACCCTCCACACCAATAGCGCGCCGGAATCGGTGGTGCGTCTATTGGATATGGGCATGGACCCGTTCAACTTCGCCGACGCCCTGATCGGTGTGCTCGCCCAGCGCCTGGCCAAGCGCCTCTGCCTCAAATGCAAAGAGGCCTACCGGCCGACGGTGGAAGAAGTCGAGCAATTCGCTGCGGAATACTGTGCCGAACTCCAGGCGACCTCGCGTTTCGGCAGCAACAGCCAGGCGGCCATGGCCGCCCTCCAGAAACAGTGGCTGAAGGACTACGGCACCGACGGCCACTTCGTCTGGCATCGCGCCAAGGGCTGCGACGCCTGCGGCAACACCGGTTACAAGGGCCGCGTCGGCCTGTTCGAGCTGATGGTGGGCAGCGATGAAATCAAGCGCCTGATCCAGGAACGCGGCCGCGTCGCCCAACTTCTGGCCCAGTCGATGGAAGACGGCATGCACACGCTCAAGCAGGACGGCATGGAGAAAGTCTTGCAGGGCATCACCGACATGAAGCAGGTGCGAACCGTCTGCATCAAGTGACCAATTGCGTCACATGCTGCCGTACTACGTCGGTCCCTTTTAGCTTATCGGCTTGAATGCCCCGGATTCAAGGCCATTTCAGCCTGGCACGGCCGTTGCGTAAGAGAGGCTGCGCACATCCTGTGCATTCTTGCCAAGGAGATTCAAATGAAAAAGATTCAACACGGCTTCACGCTGATCGAACTGATGATCGTCGTTGCCATCATCGGTATTTTGGCCGCCATCGCGCTGCCCGCGTATCAGGATTATGTGAAGAAGTCGAGGTTCGCTGAAGTGCTGAGCATTGGGGATGCTTACAAAA
>PMIH01000129.1 GCA_003158255.1 Rhodocyclaceae bacterium | reverse complement strand
TTTCCACATGAGAATCTGGCGGGTCGCCCCTATCATCTCGACCACATCGGAGGGGCCGACGTTGCCGATCCTCTTCTCCTCAGTCTTTTCACTTGCACACCGTTCTTGTGACGTCCGCGCCAATTCATACAGACGACTCCACCCACTGACTGTTACGCGCGCAACGAACTCGTGCGCCGACCTTGAGGCTTCTTCTCCCGACTTCGGCGTCAGGTGCATCTGGTCGCCCACGTTCGTTACCGCCCTGGACAATTCCTCCGCGCACGCCGGGTCCGCGCCGAGGGCGTCGGCGGCATCGGCGGCACTCCTGCCCCTTCCGATGCTGCGCAGAAGCTGGAGTGCCGACTCGATGGTCAATGGTTCGGTGCGGGAACTCGTTGCGAGAAGATCCGTTGATAACTCCCCTGCACGTTCGCAGCTGCGCAGCTCGATCAGATTGACAATGGAGCCTATCGCCGGCTTCGCCAAGTCGGCCGGCGCCGTAGCTCGCGTCCAATCGGCCACAAAATGCAAATAGCTCTTGAACGTCGTCGCACGACTCGCGTGCCCGAGAAAGGTCGATATTGCCCACGCCTTACGTCGCGTCGGTCCTGACCGCAAGAGCAGCATCCGTTCGATGTCCGCACGATTTGCCGAAGCACCCCCCCTGCTCGACAGCTGGCGCCAACAGGTCGCCTCCGGCCAAATGACATCCAGCGCAATTCTGTTGGCCGCCGAATGGCGAAGGCGATGAAGGCTTGCGAGTGGGTTGCCCGTAACGTTCTTGAGTACCTGATTGGCACGACGAGTCAACTGGTGCACACCGACCAAACGGCCCGCGTTGGACCCATCCGAGAAGACCGGCACACTTTCCTTCTCGCCGTGTCGCCCCTCGGCCAGGATTTGCCACCGCTGAATGACAGTCCTTTCGAGCTCGGAAAGGAGGAACAGGAGTGGTACCTGGCGCTGCTTCCGCCGACCCTTGGTCACTCTGAACCGGTTTTCCCGGACGATCACTACGATCTTATCTGCCCCATGATCCTGCCAATCGGAGCGCAGCAATCCAAGCACCTCCGCGCCACGCAGTCCAAAGCGGAAACAGCAGAGCAGCAAGTAGGCGGTGCCCAACGCCGTAGTGGCGTCACACGACGTGTCGTGCATCACAAGATGTAAGGCCTGCTGATATTCGCTTTCGGTCACCACGCCAGGCGAGACATGGATTACATGCGCCAATTCGGGCAATTCGGACCACTCCGGTTCCTCGACGCCCTCTTGACGTGCCCAACGGTGGAATTCCGCCAGACGCGCACCGGCGTACTGGCGGTCTGTCGCACCATGTGCCTTGAGGATGTCGATGTAGCATTCCGTCACGCCTGCCTCATCGAGCGTGACTAGGTCGACGTCATAGGCAACATCCTGAAATACCGGGGACAGGGTGCTGAAGTAGCGACCGATAGTTCCCATGGCGAGGGGTACGCCCGATCGCTTTGGTCGGAAGACCAAACTCGCGAGCCATTTTCCCAAGAGCAAGACGGCCGGACTCACCTTGCCGTTCCACTCGCGGATGCACGCGTGCATGCGCGCTGTCACATCGCGGCGCTTTTCTGGGCCGGCCGGGGTCGGCAATTCGCCCAGGTAAGGCTTCAGTTCGTCCCGCAAGCCTTCGTAGAACTTTCTAGCGTTGGCAATGAGGCTCTCGGCCTCGGTGTCACCCGCGTCGCGAATCGAGGGGCCAGGGCCCGAAGCTTCGGCACTGTCGTGATCGTGATTCGAGCTGCCATCCTGCTCGAAATTCTCGAATCGCGGAATGAAACCCAGTTCGAGGCGAATCCGGTCACGCCATCCAAGTGAGTAGGTCAGGACGCGGCCGGCCAGATAGCCGGCGATCACACCTGGGCGGGTCATTATGTTGACCTGGTCGACGATCGGAAGCAAGGCACCGATGAGCGCCTGGGCAGAATCGATCGTGCCTGTGCCGTACACTGCTCGGCGGAGATCATTTGCCAGTCCATCGAGAACCGGAGGCACGACGCCTTTCAACGGTTCGATCTCCTTCTTTCCGTCGATCAGGCGCCCCAACAGGCTGGCCGTTCGCGGCGAAATCGGGAAGCGCCTGACAGGGAGATCCGGATCGTTCGATCTCCCTTTCATCTGCGGCGAGTATTCCAGATCGATCTTGCCATTGAGGCTCACAATACGGAAGTTATCCCCTTTGCTAACATCGTCAAGGAGCTGCTCGTCGCACACGCCGTGATCGATGGCCAAGGCGACCGGCCCCAGGACGCCGAGCGATCGCAAGCTGAGCCGCGATGGTTGGAGCGTGGCGACTGCTTCGTCCAATCGATCGGTGCATTGGGCATGCAATTGGAGTGCGCCGGGTGCCCGGTCGGTAAACGGCGACGGCGTTGGCCTTACCCAGGCAAAGCGCCGCTGCACTCGCAGCCGTTGCCCCTTTTCCTTCCAGATCTTATCGAGATCCACATCCAACACATCGTAGTACTGTCGTGCCAGAGCGCGGGGCATGCCGCTCTCGTTGAAAACCAACGCCTTCGTCAGTTCATAGATCGCGTCCTGATCCAGTTCGGCCAACTGGCGGCCTTTGAGATATCCGACGACGATCTCGCGTGCGTGTTCCTTCGCATGGTCGACGCGAACCTTTCTGACTTCAGCGCGCGCCGCGGCCCCAAACACGTTGCCCGACGTGGCCAGTGCCTCTGTGGCACGTGAAGCGCCCAGGGGGCGAGGATGGCAAGTCAGAAGCGGCCAACCCAGCGAGTCGAACGCGTTCTCAATCGCCGGTCTCGCTTCGCGCATGTCCGCCGCCCATACCCGGCAGGAGTAGTCGTCATGGGTCGCTGCGCCATTGTCCGCATGGCCGAGAAGCGCATCGACGACTTCCGGATCGACCTGGCGGCGCCGCAGTTGCTTGGCAAGACGCTGCCTGAAGAGATTGAGCGGCAATGGCCATTGAAAGAGGCCCAGCCCCTCGATGGCGCTCGGTGAAACCGACGTCCACGTCAGATCAGGCTCCTCTTGCAGGAAGAATAGGAACGGCAGCGCGGCCGATCGGTGGCCGGCCAACATGTCGGCAATCGCTCCCGCCAAGGCATGGTGCCGCTCGGAGAGCAGGCGTGCCAGCAAACCGAGGTAGCGGCAATAGCCGTTCACAATCCAGTCGGAGACCTCTCGGTGAAGCGGGATCAGTCGACCGGCTCGGGCCTCGCCGCTATCCTTGTCGTTAACGAAAAGGAACCGCTCCTGAAAGTCGAAGTGCCAGTACGCTTCGAAGGGATCCTTGGTCGGCCGCACACCTGTCGCCGCCAACAGTGCCATAGTGACGTAAGCGGTGTAAGCGTTGTGAAAGGTGACGGTGTCGGCGCCAGCAGCCAGTTCCTCCACCTTCTTGCTCGCCGCGGCGACAGCCTCGCGAAGCAAGGACTCGATCGGATCCAGTCGGCTGCCGCCACCGATGTCCGAGGCTTGCTTGCCACCATCGATGCGAAGTGTCACGACGTTGTTGAGCGCCTGCTCGACCTGGGCGATCGTCCAGTTGCCATAGGCGCACGCCGCTTGAAGCCCTGACTGCGGATGACTTGCCACCAGAGAGGCAAACGCGGCGTCACTTGTCTCCGCATAGAGCTCCAGAGGAAGCAGGGTGCCCAGCATCCCCGGTGTGACTCGAGCCAGGTTTGCAGGCCGGACCTCCCGAAGGAACACCTCCGGTGACTCCTGTCCGTGCCACAGCTGCCCCAATACCTCGGCATCGACTGATCGTTCGATTGCTGTGCCCAGACTTCTGGCGACGGCGGGCGGGACCGCAAGTCGGTTGCGCTCCGCGAGGTGGGTCACCCATCCCAGCTCTTCATCCGACGCGGGCAGCCAGCTGGAATAGCGCATCGGTGGAATGCGCGTCAGGTGTTCCTCGCTTGGCGAGTAGGCCCACTCGCGCTGAAGTTGATCGGAAATCGCGATATCCAAGGCGCGTCTCAATGAACGCCCGGTATGGCGTGCGATCCATATCAAGGCACCGAGGAGCCGATGCTTGTCGTCTGAGTCCGCCAGGAGCACCTCTACCCATTTGTCTAGCGCATCAGCCTCATGGGGATTGGGGCGGGATGAACTCCAGGGCAGCAACTGAAGTTCTGCCGCGCTTGCCAGGAGAACTGATTCTGCGTGCAATCGCTGATGCTCATAGGATTGCTCCGGCGGAACAGCCAATTCCGTTGCCGGATCGGAATCGTCGTCTGTCTTGCTTGGGGAAGACCAAAGCGACGTTACCTCAGTTTCGCCATCGCCTGGATCACAAAGGACGAGTGGCGTGACCGGCAGACCAGCAGCCGAAGATGGCGAATCCAGAGTGCCATACAGAAGTTGATCGGCGCTACCCGATTGCCGATCATCAGAATGCCGATGCTCCGCAACGCGGATGAGGGCAGCCAATACTCGCGCTTGCGTATCAGTAACCGAATCGTCTCTGTACTCGCGCAGACGCCCTGCCATTCGGGCCAAGCATGAATTGAACTCAAGAAAATCGTTCGTGGGGGCTTGCAGGCGGAGTAGTAGCGTTCGCCAGTCTTCGCCCGTGCCGTCTCCGGCTTTCCGCAGCGCATCCGCAACCTGCCTGAGATTGCTGTCCGAAACGTTGCTACGGGCGGCACGACGCATGGCATGTGCGAACACCCAGAGGCGCAGCGCGATGAACCATTCGCGCTCTCGGGTCGAACCCGAAGGTAGTTGTTCGAGTTGCATCGCGAGCAGATAGTCTCGCGGCAGGTCTCCCATCAACTGCCGGCGCGCTGCCTTTTCCGTTGGCAGCGGGCAGTAGCTATTGAGAATATCGGGGTGGCGAACAACCGCATCCGAAAGCCGCCTCAGGGATACAATTCCTGGGAAAGTGTAATCCCAGGTGGAGAGTAGCTCGTGTGCTACCGGCGATTGAAGTTCCCGGAGGACCGTACCGAGTCTGTTGAAGGCTCCGGCGATTCGCGTCGCATCAATTGCCAGGAGTAAATCCGGTAGGACATCATGAGTCCGAGCCCACTGCGCTGCCGCTTCCCATCCGCGGAAAGGACCGAAGGTCGGATCAGCGGGGAATGCGCCATCCGTCCGACCGCCCGGATCGAGGGCCGAGACATCGTCCTGATTGGTCCCGAGTGGGGTCTTGCGGGCAAAGGACAATTCGGGTTACCACTGTACCAACTAATTGAATTCACAGTTTAACGCCAAATTGGCCTTATTTAAATTGTATAGTACGATTTAAATGTGGCCGGGCTCATAACCATCTTGCCCCCGCAACCAACAAGAAGACAATAGGGCCAATCACTTACCGGTGATTGGCCCTATTCATTTTGAATACGAATTTCCAGACTTTTTCGGTTGTGCCCATCCTGTGCCCGCACTGTGCCCATGATGTGCCCATCGTCGAACTCCCGCTTGTCGTTGGCCACTCACTTTGACTTTCGGTCATTCGTGCCCAGAAGTCGCAGTATCAGGCAATCGAACAAACCTTAACCGAAGCCGCCATCCAGCGTTCGCGAAAGCGGACGGTCAACGCGTGAATCGAGGGTCAAACACACTCGTCATCCTTCATGCGACTTCCCAAACTGGGTATTGAGGAGCTGCTCGGACTTGCGAAGGCCCTGTCCGGTAAACACGACAGACTTCTTGCCTGCCGGATCAGCGATACGCTCAACGGGTCTGATAACCATATTCGGTCAATGTCCATGTTGAACCACAAGTCCATTGGAACAAGCGGCCTTCGCCGCACACTTGGCGTAGTAACGTTGGTAATCTTGGGCACGGCCTCATGCGGCGGTGGTAGTAGCGGCACAAGCACCAGCAGCACCTCCAGCGGCGGCGTGAGTAGCGGCGGCGGCACCAATGCGGCAACGGTTTACAGCGGTTGTGCGNNGCCGCCGGGAAGCTTCCTCCCGCCGCAGGCGCCACGGTGGTGTCCGGCGACCGGATCGTTCTACTAAGCGGCGACCACGGCTCGCTCTCGCTCAATAATGCCGCCAACAGCGACTTCATCTCGATCCAGGCCGCCCCGGGGCAAACCCCCATCCTTAGCGGCATCACGATATACGGCGGTTCGCACTGGGCTTTCAGTGGCTTGACCATCCAGAACCTCAACAATGGCAACTACACGTTTGGCGTACGCTATACAGGCGATAACTTCGTCTTCGCGAACGGCACC
>PMIH01000046.1 GCA_003158255.1 Rhodocyclaceae bacterium | reverse complement strand
GATCGCCACAACCTGCCGCATATCCATGTGCGATATGCCGGCCAGAAGGCATCAATTGCCATCTAGGATGGCCGCGTGCTCGCAGGCGACATTCCGGCCAAGCAACTGAAGATGGTGCAAGCGTGGATCGAAATCCACAAGGAAGAGTTGTTCGTCGATTGGGAACTCGCGGTTTCGGGCGAACAACCGTTCCGCATTGCGCCGCTGCAATAGGAGACCCACCGTGGAAGCACTCTTGGACGTAGTGAAAGTCGAACCCGGCACGGACTACAAGTTGCACCTAGAGTTCGAGAACGGCGAACGGCGGGTGTTCGACATGGCGCCGTACATGGACAAGAAGCCATTTTCCCGGCTGAAGGGCTCGCCCCTGTTTGCAAAGGCAACCGTCGACTACGGCACGGTCGTCTGGCCCGGCGACATCGACATCGCCCCGGAAACGCTCTACGACCGGTCTCTGCCGGCCTAGGAGATGGGCTGTAGGAAAGACTACGCGTGGCATCTTTGGCTCGTATGCCGCATGGAGAACCATTAATGGTGTTCAAGCAATTTGCTGTCGCCGTTTGTTGGTCTTGTCTTGCCAACATCGCTCTTTCTGCAAGTTTCGACTGCAATCAGACCTCAGCGGCTTTGGAGGAAGCCATCTGCGCCGATGCGCAATTGAGCAAGTCGGACGAGGAGATGGCAGACTACTACGCCAAGCTTAGAGACTCGCTCAGCGCGGAACGATCCCAAGACCTGCTCCTAGAACAACGGACATGGTTGAAGTCCAGATCGCGCAAGTGCCCGACAAACAGCGCTGCCTGCATTAGAAAGCTTTACGACGATCGAATCCTTGCCTTGCGGGTCCGGTACGAGAACTTGATTCCCTTCTCGTTCGGAGACGCAGCCGAGGTCCAAGGACTAAGAGGCACATGCGGATTCCCGGAACTGACGCTTCCTCGGGACTTCCTGATCTACGCAGCCGGCGCATATAGTGGACGCAAACTAGATGTTCAGGTCGACCAAAGCGGGCATCAAGCTACTCAGTTCGACATCGTCGTCAATGCCCCAGCAAAGCCCGTTGCCTTGTTCCTCGGCGCGTACGAGCCATCGATATGGAATATCGGCTGGACGAAAGGAACCAAGATCATTGCAGTGGTCGCCACCGGCTATCACCGCCAAGTGGTCGCTGGTTTGCCCAAGGACACGCCAATACTGATCAGCACGTACGACAACCGAGGGCCATGCGGTTACACCTACGTTGCCGAGAATACCCTGACCAATATCAATCCCTTTTCGACCAGAATATTCGGGAAGCCCGTTGACCTGGTCCACTTCGCCGGCGCCGGGAAGGTGGTCATTGGCTCGCCGGTTTCGCCAAGTGATCAACTGTATACCTCGGCCGATAGCAAGCCCGGCGACTTTGTCGACACGACAAAGCCCCTCGCTGGCCCCGCGGGCCTACAAGAGGCTGTTGTAAAGGGAATACTTCGTCCCGCTACCAGTACTGATCTCGAAAGCTGGGCAAACCGCAAAGCAAATGCCGCCCCCAAGGACGCGCTGCCACCCGTGGCTGGAGGAGATAATCGAAAGGTCTATTTGCCAAAGAACGTAAGCAATGGCTATGTAATTCTCAAGCCATTCGAAATCCCCTCCGGTTTGTATGGCGCTCACATGGCGACCTTCTTTCTGGCTGAGGGGATCCCGTATCCCAAAGGTAACCTTGGCCACTCGACGCTGTACGACTTCAACACCATGGAGTGTCACGGCACGATGTGTGGGATACGATAGTCCCACACTGGGGCGTGCCGCCACGCCTGACTTTCCCTCGCGCTACGGTTCCTAGTTCGCTGTGAGCCGGCGATAGATGTCCGCGAGCTTGAGCGGCAGTTTGCCGACCTCGTCGAGCACGGTGTAGGCAGCCGGCCCATACATGTGTTTCAGATAGTCCGCGCCGTGCCGGTCGATGGTGACGCAGTAGCTGCGGACGCCTTGCCGGCGGGCTTCCTGGAGGGCGCGCCGGGTGTCTTCGATGCCGTAGGTGCCACGATATTCGTCGCCGAAATCGTCGGGGCGTCCATCGGAGAGCGTGACCAGCAGCTTGTGTCGCACCGGTCGCGCGGCAAGCAGTTTTGTCAGATGGCGAATGGCGACCCCCATGCGCGTGTAGTCGCGCGCTTCGATACCGGCGATGCGGCTGCGCACGGCATCGTCGTAGCGATCGGTGAATGACTTGATGCGGTAGATGTCGCAGCGCGTGCGCGTCCAGCCGGAGAAGCCATAGATGGCATAGTCGTCGCCAAGCGCTTCGATGGCTTCGCAGAGCATGATCAGCGATTCGCGCTCGGCGTCGTTCACCCAGCCCTTGGTCGAGCCGCTCATGTCGACCATAAACATTGCCGCCATGCTCCGTTCGTTGCGGATGCGGCGGCAGAACAATCGCGACGAAGGCTCGATGCCGCTGCGGCGATCGAGGTGCGCGTCGACCTGTGCGTCGAGGTCGATTTCCTCGCCTTCCGGCTGGCGGCCGAGCACACGATCCTCGCCGCGCACGACTTCGAAGCGGCGGCGGATCTGGTTGATGAGCGGCCGGTAGCGGGCACTCACCTCGTCGACATAGGAAGCGTCACCGGCGGCGACGTCCGTTTCATAGACGTGGCACCACCCCTTGCGATAGGCGCTGCGGTGGTAGTCCCACTCGTCGTAGCGCCAGTCGGCATCGCGGTCGCTGATCGGTTCCGGCCCCGAGCCTTCGCGCTCCGTCGGCGCCCAGCCACNNCCTTCGTCGGCGGCTGCCAACTCCAGCAACGCTTCGCCGCCCTGCTTTCTGCCGCCCGCGCCTTTGAGGGCCGCGAGCGCGTTGCGCAGCACCTTCGTTTCCCGGGCGATGCGTTCGGCGCGCGCGAGACGGGCGGCAGCGGGATCGAGCGTGCCGACGAAAGTCAGTCGTGGCGGTACGCCAATCTGCGCCATGAATCCGTCGAGCAGGTCCAGACTATCGGACACGGTCGCCGTCGGCGCCATCAAACGCTCCTGCGCAGCGGTGAGTTCGGTCGGCCAGGGGCCGCGCAGGCCGGCCATCTCGGCCGCCAGGCCAGGCAGTTCCGTAGCGATGCGCGCTTCGAGACGAACCGCCTCCAGAAGCGACAACCAGTCGAGCGCACGCTGCCGATCCGGCCATTGCGCCAGCGCCGCGTCGATATCGACACTGAAAGTGCCGTAACGCGTCTGCGCCCAGAGCAGCGCGGCCATGGCCTTGAAGAGGCTGCGATTGCCTTCCGCGTTCGGCATCTGCGCCAGCAACTCGGGCAGGAAAATGGCTTCGGTATCGGTCCATGCCGCGCTGCCGACACGCAACGTCAACGGTCGACCGGAAAGCCCCTGCACGAAGCGCGTCAGGCGCCCTTCGACTTCCGAAAAGCGGGCGAATGGCACGCCACTGCGCTCGATGCAAAATGCGTCCAGATTGCGCAGCAGTTCCATCGCAGCGCGCAGACCCTGGCGGTCGTAACTGTCCAGTCCGGCGAGTACCCAGGCCTCGAAACCTTCGGCGTCCAGCACGCCGAGCGCCTTGGGCGCCAGCGAAACGATGAGGTAGCCGATCTCGGCATAGGTTTGCGCAGCGACGCCGGCCCAATGCAGAACCTGATCCTGCTGAGATCGCGGCAGCGCTTCAAGCCCGGCCGCGAGCCGGGTCACGGAACGATGCGACGGCGACGCGAAGAGAAGCTGGTCGAGCCGCTCCTCCAGTTCGTGTTCGAAGAGCTTTCTAGAAGACGGCCCGGACAAGGTCGTTCAGCGTTTCGGTCATGTCCGGGTCGTCGGTGAGCGCCCGGGCGATCGCGGCGTTGGCGGCTTCGACCGGCGACCTGCCGGCACTGACGATCTGNNTCGCCGAGCTTGACCAGCTTGCGCGCGAGCGCTTCGTCGACGCCGCCTTCGGCAACGACGATCTTCGTTTCCAGGTCCGCCGCCGGATAGTCGAATTCCATCGCCACAAAACGCTGGCGCGTGCTCGGCTTGATTTCCTTGAGGATGCTCTGGTAGCCGGGGTTGTAGGAGATGACCAGCATGAAGTCGTCAGGCGCCGGCAGCAGTTCGCCGCGCTTGTCGACCGTGAGCACGCGCCGGCTATCGGCGAGCGGATGGATCACCACGGTCGTGTCCTTGCGCGCTTCGACAATCTCGTCGAGATAGCAGATTGCACCGGCGCGCACGGCGGCGGTGAGCGGCCCGTCCATCCAGACAGTTTCGTTGCCGACGATCAGGTAGCGGCCGAGCAGGTCGGCGGTGGTGAGATCGTCATGGCAGGCGACGGTGACCAGCGGCCGCTTGAGCTTCCACGCCATGTATTCGACGAAGCGTGTCTTGCCGCAACCGGTCGGGCCTTTCAGCAGAACTGGCAGGCGTCGCGACGCGGCGGCCTCGAACAGCGCGACCTCTTCGCCGACCGCCTGGTAATACGGTTCGTCGGTGATGCTGGCCAGTTGGGGCGACAGCATGTCCATTGTTCAGTCCCGGCTGCAACTACCTTCGTCTTCGATACACTCGTCGGTGTTTTCGTACATGCCCTCTTCGGCATTCGCCAGGCGTTCGGCGGCTTCGCGCTCGATTTCCATTTGCCGCGCGCGCCACTTGTCGACGCGCGCCTTGGCGGCGGCCTCATCGAGCGCGATGGTGTTCTCGCCGAACAGCACCTGCTTGAGGAAGCGGAAAGCGAACTGCATCAGCTCGACGTCATCGGCCATCAGCATGGCCTTCTCGTCGGCGGACAGTTTGAACAGCTTGCCGAAGGCCTCGCTGTCGACGAAGTCGTGAAAGGTGTCGACGTCGTAGCAGGCCATGAAGAACAGTTGCCGGCTCTTCAGCGATGGCGCGCCAACGGCCGGTCCGGCGGACTTCTTCTTCAGGATGAGCTGGCGCCAGCCGCGCGCAAGTTCGTCGTATTCCTCGACGCCCTGCTCCTTGCGATAGTCAGCGATGGTGAGACGCCTATTCACCTCGTGGCCTTTGCAGTGGTCTTCCTTGACCAGCGCATACGATTCGGTATCCGTGTATTCGTCCTGCTTGCGCATCGACAGCAGCGCAATGGGGTAGTAGCGACACGCCGTCGGGCGGTCCTCATAGACGCCGCAGCCCTCGGGCTTCATGAAGCGGCAGGCGGTGCCATTGTCCACCGGGCGGAACTTGACGCCGGCGATGCCATCCTTTTCCATCTCGTGCGGCACCGTGTATTCCTTGAGGAACTCGGTGGACGAAATGCCCAGCCGCTTCTTCATGCGGATGATGTCGTAGGGCGTGAGCGAGATGTCGATATTGGAACAGCAGGCGTTCCAGCAGCTGATGCCCTTGTGGCAGGAAAACTGGATGACGTGGTCGCCATCGACCATGTTGGGAACGACGGGGCTGCCGGGGATGCTGACTTCGGGTTGGGACATGGAATTAACCTCAAGACAATCAGGGCAAACGCAAGGCCGGAATGAAAAACAGGCCGGAGGGTCTTGCGACCCCCGGCCTGAGTTTAGCAGCCTAGGCGCCGATTAGTGCGGCGCGGCGGCCTTGAACAGCTTCGACTTGTCGACCAGGTCGATGTGCTTGCGCTTGAAGCAAGTCCACTTCTTGGTCTTCTTGTCGTAGATCGAGTTCACGAAGCAGTGCCAGTTCACTTCATCGACGAAGTTCTTGTCGGTGCGATAGTAGAAGCCGGGGTAACGGCTTTCTTCGCGGAACTGGATGTGCTTCATGTGGGCTTCGGCCGTGAGAATCCGATGGTAGTTTTCCCACGCGCGCAGCAGTTCGTGCAGGTCCTTCGCACGCATCTTCTGCGCATCTTCCTTCAGCATCTCGAGCTTCTCTTCGGCGACGCCCAACATCTTGTCGTTGGTGTTGTAGTAGGTACCAACACCGGCAACGTACTCGTCCATGATCTTCTGCAGGCGGCTCATGAACTGCTTTGGGCGCAGGTAAGCAGGATTGNNTACTCGTCCATGATCTTCTGCAGACGGAACTGCAGCATCTTGGGCGTGATGTAGTTGGGGTTGACGTCGATGGCGGTCGTGTAGTTCTTGAACTCGAGGAAGTTCTTGGCCGGCTTCCAGATGGCAGCCGCGATTTCTTCGGTCGTCTCGTCGAACTCAGGCTTCAGGTCCGCATTGTCGAGCGCGTACTTCACCATCGCCTTGGCGGCCATACGGCCTTCGGCGTGCGAACCGGAGGAGAACTTGTGACCCGAGGCGCCCACGCCGTCGCCGGCGGTGAACAGACCCTTGACGGTCGTCATGGAGCGGTAGCCCCAGTTCCAGCCGGAAGGTAGGTGAGCCGGAATATCGCCGTACTCTTCCTTGGTCGGCGCGCCGAGGTCGGTCGGGCCGGACACCCAGATGCCGCAGCAGCCGGAGTGCGAACCGAGCAGGTAGGGCTCGGTCGGCATCAGCTCGGACATCTTCTTCTCGGGCTCGATGTTCTCGCCAACCCAGACGCCGCACTGACCGACGCACATGTCGAGGAAGTCTTCCCAGGCTTCGGCTTCAAGGTGCTTCACTTCCTTGGCGGACAAAGTCTCGCGTAGCTTGGCCAGCGCGGTGACGGTGTCCATGTAGATCGGGCCGCGACCTTCCTTCATTTCCTTCAGCATCAGGTGGTTACGCAGGCAGGAAGCGGGAACGGCGGCCTGCCCGTAGGGCGGGTAGTCGTTCAGCATGTCCTTGTTCTTGGCCATGTAGTCTTCGCCGTAGGCGTTGGCAGCCTTGGCCTTGAACAACAGGAACCAGGCACCGACCGGGCCGTAACCGTCCTTGAAGCGGGCGGGCACGAAGCGGTTTTCCATCATGGTCAGCTCGGCGCCGGCTTCCGCCGCCATCGAGTAGGTGGAACCGGCGTTCCACACCGGGTACCAGGCACGGCCCTGGCCTTCACCGACGGAGCGGGGACGGAACAGGTTGACGCAGCCACCGGCGGCCAGCAGCACAGCCTTGGCCTTGTAGATGTAGATCTTGTTTTCGCGGACGGAGAAGCCAGCGGCACCGGCGATGCGGGTCGGGTCGTTCTTGTCGTTGATCAGGTGCACGATGAAGACGCGTTCCTGAATGCGGTCAAGGCCCAGGGCCTTCTTGGCGGCTTCAGCGACGATCCACTTGTAGGATTCGCCGTTGATCATGATCTGCCACTTGCCGGAACGGACCGG
>PMIH01000009.1 GCA_003158255.1 Rhodocyclaceae bacterium | reverse complement strand
GCCGGCGCTACGCGGTACGCCCACTCGAATGGTATTTCGAGCCGTTAGGCTGGCCTGAACGCAACAACGCATATCTCGATGGCGCAGTTCAGTTGTTTCTTGATGCAGCAACCAAGTCGCTCGATGCAGCCCGTATATCCGCCGCTGAGGTCGATACCGTTGTCACGATTTCATCGACCGGTATTGCCACCCCCAGTTTGGAAGCACGCGCTGCCGATCGTATGGGTTTTCGTGCGGATATAGAGCGTGTGCCGGTATTCGGTCTGGGTTGTGCCGGCGGCGTCACCGGGCTATCGATAGCATCGCGCCTGGCACAGTCCCGTCCCGGAAGTGTTGTGCTGGTGGTCGCAGTCGAACTTTGCACATTGTCGTTTCGGCTCGACGAACTGACCAAAGCGAATATCGTCGCCACGGCATTGTTCGGTGATGGTGCAGCAGCTTGCGTGCTGCGCGCCGGCGAAACGGGGATCGCCGAGGTCGAGATGAGTGGCCAGCATAACTGGCCCGACACGCTGGACATCATGGGTTGGTCGGTCGATCCGCAAGGTTTGGGTGTGATATTTGATCGAGCCATCCCTCCCTTTGCCGAAGCGAATATGGCGCCGGCAATTGCGAGTATTCTCAAGCGGGCTGATTTGGAATTATGCGACGTCGACCGGTTCGCGTTCCACCCAGGGGGTATCAAAGTCATCAACGCGCTGGAACGGGCTTTTTCGCTAGCGAATGGGACTCTGGATCACGAGCGAGCTGTATTGGCGGAATATAGCAATATGTCCGCCCCAACCGCCTTGTTCGTCCTCGAGCGGGCAATTCAGGCGGGGCTGCCATCCCGAACGCTGCTGGCCGCCATGGGCCCTGGATTTACGGCGAGTTGCGTCTCGCTCAAGAAAGCGGCATGACACCGGCCGTTCTTCTTCTGGCCCTTGTCACGCTGGAGCGGCTGGCTGAACTTTGGCTCGCCCGTCGTAATACCAAAGCGCTGTTGGCCCAAGGATCTTTCGAAGTTTCGCCTGGGCATTATCCGTTGATCGTTCTTTTGCACACTTCCTGGCTGGCTAGCCTGTGGTTGATCGGTTGGCAAAGTCAGCTCATTGTCAGTTGGCTAGTGATTTTTCTGCTGTTACAAGTGCTGAGAGTCTGGGTTCTGACGACGCTAGGCCGACGCTGGACGACTCGCATCATCGTTCGCCCCGGCGCCGCCCTTGTTTCCACCGGTCCTTATCGGTTTCTGACACATCCGAACTATTTTGTCGTCATTGGCGAGATTGCCGTCTTGCCATTGTGTCTTGGCTTGCCCTGGTTCGCATTGGTCTTTTCGGCCGCGAATGCCGTGTTACTGACAATCCGCATCCGAGCGGAGAATGCTGCATTGATCGGATTGCGTAATGTCGGAAGCTGTTGAAGCCCCTCCATCGCGCAAGATGATGGTCAGAACATGGGTCGGCTTTGCGATGATGTGCATCGGCATGTTCATGGCTATCCTCGATGTACAGGTCGTCGCGACGTCGCTACCAACGATACAGAACGCGCTTGGTATCGCTCCCGACCAGATGAGCTGGATACAGACCGCTTACCTCATCGCCGAGGTGGTGGCGATTGCCCTGACTGGCTTCCTCACACGCCTGCTGAGCATGCGCTGGTTGTTCGTTCTGGCGACTACTGTTTTCACGCTGGCCTCATTGGGTTGCGCCGCAAGTAGTAGTTTTGGCGTTCTGATTTCATGGCGGGTTTTGCAAGGATTCGCTGGCGGGACGCTCATACCCGCAGTCTTTGCAGCCGTATTTCTGCTGTTCCCGATTAGGCATCAGGGCATAGCCACCACGCTCGCCGGCATCATGGCGGTGTTGGCGCCAACCGTCGGTCCAATCGTCGGCGGTTGGATTACCGAGACCTATTCCTGGCACTGGCTATTCCTGATCAACATAGTGCCCGGCGTCATTTCGGCAATGCTTGCGAGCGTACTTCTGCCGAAATCACCGATGCGCTTGGTTGAGGCTCGAACACTCGACCTCAGGTCATTGGTTCTGATGGCGACATTGTTGGCTGCACTGGAAATAGCGCTCAAGGAAGCACCGAAGCACGGTTGGACTTCCGGACTGGTGGTAGGACTACTGGCGCTCAGCCTGGTTTGCTCGGCAGGTTTTGTCCGACGCAGCTTAAGTGTCAGCCATCCGGTGGTCGATCTCAGCTGTTTCACCGATAGAAACTTCACCATTGGTTGCATACTGAGCTTCGTACTCGGGATCGGTCTGTTCGGATCCGTCTATCTCATGCCGGTCTTTCTCGCGTTCGTCGGTGGCCACAACGCCCTGGAGATCGGCAAGATCATGTTAGTGACTGGCGTTGCGCAACTGTTGATTGCACCCGTCGCTGTTGCGCTTGAGCAGCGCCTTGATGCAAGATTGCTGACGGCAGCCGGTTTTGGGTTATTTGCTCTGGGCCTCGGGCTCAGCGCATTCCAGACCCCACAAACCGATTACGACGGAATGTTCTGGCCGCAGGTAATTCGTGGCCTTGCCATCATGTTCTGTCTGTTACCACCGACACGACTGGCACTCGGTCGCCTGGACAAGCAACGCATACCTGACGCGAGCGGTCTGTTCAACTTGATGCGCAATCTCGGAGGTGCCATCGGCATCGCGTTGATCGATACGGTGATCTACAGCCGTTCCACCTTGCACGGCGTTGAAATTACGAACAAGTTGATAGCGGGTGACGCAATGACCGCCGAATTTGTGGGTATCCCATCCGAACTCTTTGCTGCGCGCCCGGCCGGTCCGCTCGACGCTTTCAGTCAGGCATTGCTAACGCCCATGATTGAAAAAGCCTCGCTGACTCTCGCCATCAACGACGCTTGGGCGGTTATTGCGATCCTGACAGTCATAGTATTGATCTGCGTACCATTTGCCAGGTCAGCGACCACTGCTGCTCCGGGGCATTCCCCAGTTCCGTCCTGATGTGCTTGAGTGTCTTCATCTGCGCCTCCAACCTCTGCACGATCTTGTTGCACTCGCTAGACCAACTGATTGGCCATGGATGGGAGCGCAAGCCGACTTTTCGCGCAATGCACCAGAAGCAGTGTGGCCCACGTCATCGCCTTCAACACGCGATGGAAGGATCGACGCCAGGCCGCATTTCGCATCCACCTTGCCATTTGTTATCTCTCGAACCGGTTCGATCTGTCGCCCGATTATCAAGCTAAGCCCTTTTCGTCTCCGCCTGCTACCGAACATTTGCCGGACCTGTTCACTATGGGCGCTAGCGCACGGATTACCGGAAGCGCCCGGCATAGTCTCACCATCTCAGTGGCCGGATCACATTTTCAGCGCTGACACCTTCAATCAATTTCACTCTCAGGAGCACACCATGAACAAGGATCAAACCAAGGGTCGTATCGAAGAAGCGAAAGGTAAAGTCAAGGAAGTCGCCGGCAATCTGGTCGGCAACGACAATTTGGCGTTGAAAGGAACGATTCAGAAGTCCGGAGGCAAAGCCCAGGCAGCTTTCGGCGACCTGAAAAAGGACATCAAGGACGCCAGTAAGGGCAAGTGATTGGTTGAAGCGTTGGCCGAACCCGCGGCCAGCGCTATCGGCTTTCGCATTCAGCAATTCCCCTACTATTTTCAGGAGCACAAAATGAACGAGCCTATCAATACCGCCGTACTCAATGCCAGCCGCCTTGGCTCAAGAGTGCTCAGCGCCAGCACGCTCAGCAGCGACGATGTGTACAACCCGAAAGGCGAAAAGCTGGGCAGCATCAAGGAACTCATGCTGGACATCGACACCGGCAAAGTTTGCTACGCAGTATTGTCCTTCGGTGGCTTCCTCAGTCTCGGCGAAAAGCTCTTTGCTGTGCCATGGAGCGCGCTGACGGTCGATACTGAAAACAAGCGTTTTGTCATGGACACCGATGAAGAGCGCCTGAAGAACGCACCCGGATTCGATACCGACAACTGGCCCAACATGGCAGATGCCACATGGGGAAAGCGCGTCCACGCCTATTACGGCACGACGTATTGAACCTGATCCCATCCGGCAAATCTGTTCGAGCCTGATCTAGCCCATGCGGCGCCACATCGGTCGGAATTGCCTGACGGGAGAGGCTATCCAATCGATAACGCAAGAAAGCAGCTCTTGCGATGGCACTGCAAAGGTGAAACGCAATGCGACGGTCACTCGGAATGGCAGCCAAAATGTATTCGTTCACTCCGGCTAAACCATGACAGCTCCAGATCGACAGCCACATCGCTGGAAGTTTCTGGTCGCATTGCTTGCCGCTGCGGCGGTCGTGGCGCCGGCTGTTAACGATTGGCGCGAGTCGGAACGCGGCACCGAGCGCGCGTTGGCGGTCGAACAAGTGGTGCGACAGGCGCGGACAAACCTCGACGAAGCGCAATGGTTGGTGCAGCGTCACCAGGTTCTCTTCGAGAACGGACTCATCGATAGGGCAGCGCTGGACGAGTCGCGCTACACCCTCGAACACGCCAATGCACAGTTGGGGATGGCACTGGAGCAATTGGCGCAAGGAGAACGACAGTTCCTCAAACGCTGCGATACCGGATGCTGACGGGCAACAGCGGGACGAAGCCTCCTGGCGCGAAGCCAACTCCCAGTCGGCCTCGCTTAATGCATGGAGGAAATCATGCCGAGAGCCATTTGGAACAACCACATCATTGCCGAAGCTCCCCCGCAGAGATACATCGCGTGGAAGAAATGTCTGCTTCCGGCATGCTGCGGTGAAGCGCGAATGCCTGCAACCAAGCGACGCGCATACCGGTTGCGCATGGAAGGAACAAAAGAGTTACTTCAACGTCGTGGTTGACGGAAAAGCCAATAAAGATGCCGCATGGTATTAGCCTGAGTTTTTTGCCCAGGCTGCACATATAGAGAATTGCATTGCCTTCTGGCATGGCTTCAACTAGAGGAACAACGTGACGATGAGTGATGCGGCATTGATTGAGCGTTTCAAGATGGTCCGCGCGAGATCGGAGACGTTGTGCGCGCCGCTGAAGGTCGAGGACTACTGCATCCAGGCCATGGAAAATGTCAGTCCGCCAAAATGGCATTTGGCGCACGTCACCTGGTTCTTCGAAATGTTCGTCTTGGTGCCGTTCGCCAAGCAGTACCGCATGCTGCACAACGAATATGCGTACCTGTTCAATTCCTACTACGAAACAGCGGGCCCCTTTTTCCCCAGGCCACAACGCGGTATGTTGTCCCGACCCACAGTGGCGGAGGTATATAGCTATCGTGTTCACGTCGATGTGGCACTGCTGGAATTGCTGGCGAATCCGCCCGCACAACATGCTTCAGATATCCGAGAGCGAGTGCTGCTGGGCATTGAACATGAGATACAGCATCAGGAGTTGTTGTTGATGGACACCCTTTACAATTTTTCCATCAATCCCCTGCATCCGGCTTATCACAATATTCAAATCCAGTCTCAAACTGCGGTAGTGCCGGGCATGGACTGGCAGGAATTCGCTGGTGGCATTATTGAGATTGGCCACGATGGGAACGGGTTTTCGTATGACAACGAGCGCCCTAGGCATCGCACACTGTTGCAGGATTTCCGTCTCGGTACACGGCTGGTTACCAATGCGGAATATCTGGCCTTCATCGAAGACGGCGGATATCGGCGTGTCGATTTGTGGCTTTCCGACGCCTGGCGTACCCTCAACAGCCAGCAATGGCAAGCGCCCCTGTACTGGTTCAAGCAAGATGGCAGCTGGTGGCACTTCGACCTGACCGGTGCGCATGCCTTGCGTATGGACGAGCCGGTGTCGCACCTGAGTTATTACGAAGCGGACGCCTATGCCCGCTGGGCAGACAAACGCTTGCCGACCGAGGCGGAATGGGAACACTCAGCCAGTACGAAAACCATTACCGGCAACTTTCTCGACGCGGGTTTGTTTGTGCCGCAACCTGCTGGGCATGCAGGGCTGACACAAATGTACGGAGATCTGTGGGAGTGGACACAGAGCGCTTACCTGCCCTATCCCGGATTCCGGCCGCTGCCCAGCACGCTGGGCGAATACAACGGCAAGTTCATGAGTGACCAGATGGTATTGCGCGGCGGATGCTGCGTCACGCCTCATGATCACCTGCGTGCCAGCTACCGCAATTTTTTCAGGCCGGCAGATCGCTGGATGTTTTCCGGTCTGCGTCTAGCGGACGATGCATGATGCGTAGCGAATCGCCAGTCCCCCAAACTGTGCCAGACGAAGACGAATTTCGGGCCAGCGTGCATGCAGGGCTGCGTCAGCAACCCAAGACCATCCCGCCCAAATTCTTTTATGACGCCCACGGTTCGCATCTGTTCGACTTGATCTGCACCACGCCGGAGTATTACCCGACCCGCACCGAGACTGGCATCCTCAAACGCTATGGCGCGGAGATTGTAGAATTGATCGGTACTTCCTGCGCACTGATCGAGTTGGGCAGCGGCAGCGCTATCAAGACGCCCTTGCTGCTGCAACATCTGGCTGACAATGCCGTTTACGTGCCGATCGACATTTGCGAATCCAATTTGCTGCAAAGCACGCAGCGTCTGCAAGCGATGTTCCCGGCGCTACACATGCGACCTTTGTGCGTCGACTACACAAGAATCCCCCTTCATACACTCAAACGTCTTTCCGACCGGCGGCAGGTCTTTTTCTTTCCCGGTTCAACTATCGGCAATTACACACCGGAAGACGCTGTGCAATTGCTCAAGCAATTTGCCGAGATGGTTGACCGCAATGGCGCATTGCTGATCGGTGTCGACTGCAAGAAAGCCCCGGAGATACTGAATGCTGCTTACAACGATGCCCAAGGTTATACCGCCGCATTCAACCTCAATCTGCTGACCCGTATGCAGCGTGAGCTGGATGCCCAACTCGATGCGAACCATTTTGCGCACTATGCGTTTTACAACGCGGCGCTGGGACGCATCGAAATGCATCTGGTAAGCCAGTGCGATCAGGTCATTCGGCTGGGCAAGGAATCTTTTCCGTTGGATGAAGGCGAAACCATCCATACCGAAAATTCATACAAATACACGGCACATGAATTTCAGCAACTGGCCCGCGCGGCTGGCTGGCATCTCAAAACGACATGGAGCGACCACGGCGGTCTTTTCAATATGCACTACTTGAGTTTGTCCACCACCGAACCGCGCCATCTCGCACGTCGCATGCGTTGACCAACAGATTCCCATGACCAGGATTCGACTCGCCGCCTGTAGGAGCTCATCAGGCTCGCGATGCGAGGCTGTTTCTTTGCTCGACGCTCAGCCACGTGGCGATGCAAACGCCAACCACTTGGACGGCAATCCACGTCGTGTTGCTAGCGACCGGGGCCGCGAAAGTGGTGAGTAGTGAATAGCTCGCTGTGAGGGTCTGGGTTGGGCGGGATGCGGCACACAGAGAATGGCCCACTCCCCCGGCGGCCCCGCTGGCGCGGGCCTACCAATGAAAAGAGCCCTTCACGAGGAAGGGCTCTTAATTGTTGGCGGAGTGGACGGGACTCGAACCCGCGACCCCCGACGTGACAGGCCGGTATTCTAACCAACTGAACTACCACTCCATTCCCGCCGCGAAACCAGTGCTGGCCTCGCAACAGGAGGGGCGCATTATATCTACTTTCGTCGCGCGCGCAACGCCTTTGTCACACGCGCTCGAAAATCCCCGCCGCGCCCATGCCGGTGCCGATGCACATGGTCACCATGCCGTACTTGAGCTTAGGGTCGCGCTGGAAGGCATGCACCAGCGTGGCCGTACGGATGGCACCGGTGGCGCCTAGCGGATGGCCGAGCGCGATGGCGCCGCCAAGCGGGTTCACCTTGGCCGGATCGAGGTCGAGTTCCTTGATCACCGCCAGCGACTGCGCGGCGAACGCTTCGTTGAGTTCGATCCAGTCCATCTGTTCCTTGGTCACGCCAGCGGCCTTGCAGGCGCGCGGAATGGCTTCGATGGGGCCGATGCCCATGATC
>PMIH01000190.1 GCA_003158255.1 Rhodocyclaceae bacterium | reverse complement strand
TCTCTCACCCCGGATAGCTACAATTGACATCGTTCAAATCCCCGCCAAGCCTAGGTTTGGCGGGGATTCTCTTTTTCGATTTGCCTTGCAAGTGGCTCCTCGGCTGAGCGGTCTTGGCATATTTTTTTGAAAATGGCGTCGTTTCGTCGGTGCGCGTCGGCGCTTGAAATATATATTTATATATGTATTATTGAGCCGTGGACTTCACTTGGACAGACGCCAAACGGCAATCCAATCTGAAAAAGCATGGGTTGGATTTTGCAGATGCCGAGCGGGTGTTCGCCGGCCCGACGCTGACTGAGGAAGACAAACGCGATTACCAGGGGGAGCAACGGTTCGCCACCATCGGCCTACTAGGGCTTGCTGTGGTAGTGATCGTCCATACCGAAACCGAGAGCGAGATTCACGTCATATCCATGCGCGAGGCTGAGAATCATGAAATCCGTAACTTTTTCTCCTATCTCTGACAAGGCGCCGCGCCTGCGGGTTGGGCTCAAGGATGCTACTCGCGAGGAGTTCGCCTCGGCGGTCAATACGCGGCTGGGCAAGCAGCGCGTGTCGATTATGCTCGATACGGCGGTGATCGAATTTTTCAAGGCCAAGGCGGGGGCGCGCGGCTACCAAACCCTCATCAATCAGGCTCTGCATCAAGCGATGCAGGGAGAGGAGATTGAGACCACGCTGCGTCGTGTGATCCGCGAAGAGTTGGTGAACGGCTAACTCCGCCGGATTTTTCATTTGTGCTTGTTTGATCTATCGAAGAGCATAGCACCGTCATATCCGGCTCGGATATGGGGGAATCCGAAAGGACTAATGTCGTGAGCGAAACCCGCCTGATCCACGGCTTCCATGCCATCACTGCCAAGCTGCGCCATGCGCCGGAGGATGTGAAGGAGATTTTCATTGCCGAGGGGCGGCAGGATGGGCGCGTGCGCGATCTGCTCAAGTTCGCCGAGACGGTGGGAGTGCGGGTGCTGCCGGTGGATGCGGCGCGGCTGGAGGGCATGGCCGGCGGGGCGAGTCATCAGGGCGTGGTGGCGCGGGTGTCGGCGACGCAGAAGTTCCTGACGCTCGACGATGTGATGGAGAATCTGGCCGGGCCGGCGCTGCTGCTGGTGCTGGATGGCGTCACGGATCCGCACAATCTCGGCGCTTGCCTGCGCGTGGCCGATGCGGCCGGCGCGCATGCGGTGGTGGCGCCGAAGGATCGCGCCTGCGGGCTGAACGCGACGGCGATCAAGGTGGCCTCGGGTGCAGCCGATACGGTGCCCTACCTCATGGTGACGAACCTTGCCCGCAGCTTGCGCGAGTTACAGGAGCGCGGGGTATGGGTCATCGGCGCCGCCGGCGAGGCGACGAAGGATCTCTATGCGATCGACCAGAAGGGACCGCTGGCTTGGGTGCTGGGTGCGGAGGGCGCGGGCTTGCGGCGGTTGACGCGCGATACCTGTGATGATCTGGCGCGGATTCCGATGTACGGCAGCGTCGAGAGCCTGAATGTTTCGGTCGCCTCGGGCATCTGCCTGTTCGAGGCGCGCCGCCAGCGCGGCTAGGTCGTTACCAGAGGCGCCACCACGACTTGGCGTCGTCGACGTTGCCGTCGAGGTAGCGGCTGTTCGGGAAGTTCTTTCGCATTACCCGGTCGGCGTCGTCGCGCAGATCCTTGAAGCCGAGGGCATCGTAAGCCTTGACCAGGATAGCCAGTCCTTTTTCGTTGGCGGGTGCGTCCGGATAGGTCTTCATGGTCGCCTGTACGCGGTTGATGGCGGCGACATAGGCGCCGCGGCGCATGTAGTACTCGGCGACATGGACGTCATGCGCTGCTAACGCGTTGACCAGGTAGTTCATGCGCTGGGCGGCATCGGGGGCGTATTTGCTTTCAGGGAAGCGGGTCGTCAGTTCCTTGAACGAATCGAAGGCTTCCTTGGCGGCCTTGGGGTCGCGTTCGGAGAGGTCCTGGTCGGAGATGGCGCCGAACAGACCGAGATCTTCGTTGAAATTGACCAGCCCCTTCAGGTAGTAGGCGTAGTCGATGTTGGGGTGGTTCGGATGCAGGCGCATGAAGCGATCGCAGGCCGAGATGGCGGAAGCCGGCTCCGACTGCTTGTAGTAGGCGTAGGCGACTTCGAGCTGCGCTTGTTGGGCAAAACGGCCGTAGGGGTAGCGCGCCTCCAGCTTCTCGTAGTACTTGATGGCCTTGTCGTAGGTGCCGTCGGTCATTGCCTCCTTGGCCTCGGAATAGAGCTTGTCGGCCGACCAGGCAAGGGTCTCGTCCGATTCCTCCGGCAGCAGGCCGCAGCCGGCCAATCCCAGCGTGGCGAGCACGAGGAGCGAGAGGAAGAGAGCGGCTACACTACGCATGATGAGTACCCAAGAAACTGACGCGGCGGATTATAGCCCAGCGTCCATGGCCATCCCGCTGGAATGCGCCGGCCTGCGGCTCGATGCGGCGCTGGCACGGCTGTTTCCCGAGCATTCGCGCAGCCGGTTGCAGGCCTGGATGAAGGAAGGCCGCGTGACGATCGATGGCGCGGCGGCGAATGCCAAGCGCAAGGTGTGGGGTGGCGAGCAGGTATGTGTGCAGGCGCTGGCGGCGAGCGCCGACACCACGCACCGGGCCGAAGCCATCGCATTGCCGATCGTGCATGAAGACGAACATCTGCTGGTAATCGACAAGCCAGCCGGGCTGGTGGTGCATCCCGGCAGCGGCAACTGGTCCGGCACGATGATGAACGCACTGCTGCATCATGCGCCCCGATTGGCCGAGGTGCCGCGCGCCGGCATTGTCCACCGGCTGGACAAGGACACCAGCGG
>PMIH01000156.1 GCA_003158255.1 Rhodocyclaceae bacterium | reverse complement strand
TGTCCTTCAGGCGGGCTTTCCTCGACCACCATCGCCCGCACGCGCTTGGGGTGTTTGGCGGCGAAGATGAAGGCGTTGGAGCCACCCAGCGAGTTGCCAACCAGAACCACCGGCTCGGTGGCCTCCAGGTGGTCGAGCAGCGCGCCGATGTCGCCCACAAACGCATTGCGCCTGTAATCGGTCGAGTGGTCGCTGAGCCCATGCCCGCGCTGGTCCATCGAGACGACGCGCCATTCGGGCATGGCCAGCGCGAACGGCTCGAAGCTGCGGGCCTCCATCCACATCGCGTGGAGCGTGACGATGAGCGGGCCATCGCCGCCGCTGTCCAGATAGGAGAGCGTCAGCCCGTCATGTTTGAACGCGGCTCGTTTCATCATTTCTTGGCCTCCGCCATGTCGGCATGCCGATGCACGAGCTTCCATGCGCCGTCTTCCGCCCGAAACACCTCGGTCGTTCGCAACTGCATCGGCACGGCCTTCTCCTTGCCGGGCATCACGACCTTGGCGTGGTGCACGCCGGTCCAGAACCCGAAGCCACCGCTCGATCCCGACTGCAACACCTCGAAGCGCCCGGTGCTGCCGGCGCCGAAGGCCTTGGCGCCATGTCTGTTGGCCGCGCTCACCTTGGCCGCGCCCTGAATGCGGTCGCCGCTGGGCGAAAAGAAGGTCGCCGGGTCAGACGCTGTCAAGATTTCAAGCAGGCGCGCCGGCTTGCCGTTGATGTACTCCAACGAGATCTTCGCGCGCCGCGCCAAGAACGCGTCGAAGTCTTCCTCGGGCGCTGGCGCTGACGACGCCCATCGCCCGAAGGCGTGCATGAAGCGCATCAGGAAAGCGCCGGTCTCCTTGCGGGTGATCGTCCCGCGACCATCCATCACATCACCCACGTTGCTGACATAGGCCTCGGGCTGCTGCATGACCGCGAGGTCCAGATAGACAAAGCTCTGCCGCAGCGCGTGGTTGGCGCCGAAGCCGCCCAGCGAATATGGGCTCACGCTGACGACCGCGGCGGGCAATCCGGCGAACACGCTCTTGCCTTCGGGGCGCGAACCGACGTCGGTCGCGTTCTTGAGGCAACCGGGCATGGAGCGGTTGTACTCGGGCGTCACGAACAGGAGCGCATCGCAAGCCTTGACCGCCTTGCGAAACGCGACCCACGGGGCAGGCGGCGATGCGTCCAGGTCCTGGTTGTAGAGCGCCAGGTCAGCAATCTCGATGATCTTGCAATCCAGCCCGGCGGGCGCGCGTGCGATAAGCGCTTTGGCCAACTTGCGACTGAACGATCCACGCCGCAGGCTGCCCACGAGCACGCCGACTTGCTTCGGTTTCAATGACGTCATCGACATTCCTTTGTTGAGCTGTGATACGTGAGCGCCTTCATGGTGCATCTCGGGAAGTTGCGCAGGTCAGGGGCACGACGAGCCTTGAAGCTGACTGTCCGTCTTCATGGTGAGGTCACCTTCGCGCTGAGAGTCGCTCAGACTGCGCGCAAGCTTCGAGCAGGTCTGTGCGCAAGCACACGCACGACTGTTGAGTCTTGTGCTGAACTGATCGTCATGTCCGCGGGTGTGTGGCGAACAGAGTACCGATGGGCCTGACATTGGACGCTGCCGGCCGATGGCTGGCACGCGAGGCTCCCGAGGTTGTGACCTCGTACGGTCTCAAGCCCAGCGCTGCGTCTCAATGGCCCCGAGTGCCGATGTCAAAGAGACGAGATGCCAGGAAGCTGCCTGCCGCCACCGGCAGCTGATGGCCGACTCTCGCCTCACGCGAAAGTCAGCCATCGCGGTACGCCAACCCGTATCCGCATCCCGCTCGATTTGCACCGGCGCCGTTTTGTGCGATAGGCTCTAGCCCATGCTAGCCATCGCTGCCCTCACGCTCAAGAAAACGATCACGCTGTTCGCCCTGGTGGGGCCGATCTCCATGATCCCGATCTTCCTCGCCGCGGCGGAGAGGCTGGATGCTTCCGGCAAGGCACGCTTCGCGCGGACCGTTGCCATCAGCGTCACGGTAGCGCTGCTGGTGGCAACCTTCCTGGGCATGCCGCTGCTCGGTTTGCTTGGTGTGTCGCTGGGCGCGATGCAGGTGGGCGGCGCGATCATCGTGTTGCTCCTGGCGATCGCGATGGTGCTTGGCAAGGAAACGTCCTTCAAGGGCATGCCGTCGGTGCCGGCGGAGCAAGCAATCGGCGATGCGTCGGTCGTGCCCCTGGCCGTGCCGCTGCTCGCCGGACCGGCGGCGTTCAGCTACGTCATGGGCAACAGCGCGTGGGACGGCTACGCGGATCTGGTCCATGTGGTGCTACCAATCCTGATCGTCGGCTTCTCTTGCTGGATCACCTTTCGCGGTGCCTGCCGCGCGGGACAGGAAATCCGGAAATCGACGCTCGATCTGGTGGAGCGGGTCAGCGGCTTCATTCTTGCCGCGATCGCGGTGGAGATGATGGCCACCGGCTTGCGGGGCCTTTTCCCGGTCCTCGGCCCGGCCTAGGACTTGAATCTGGCGATATCGGCTGCATCTACATCGCAGCCGACAAGGAGAATCGCCATGAATGTCCTGTTCAACAACCCGCAACTGTACGTGATTGAGTACCCGGGGCTTGATGCCCTGGAGATCCTCGATAAGCGCAATGGCCGGATGGGCTTGTTGCGCGGCGCGACGGCCGACCGCATGCGTGGCGAATTCAGCCAGTTCCTGACTCAAGACCACAATGAGGAGGAATTCGAGGAATTCATCGATTCCTACGAGGGCATCCTCGATCAGCCGGTATCGCGGCACTGAACGATGCCGTTACTTGGCCCCTGATTTTGGACTCAGTCGGTAGACCTTGTGCGTAGTGCGTAACGACGCCTCATCCGACGAGTCCGGATCGGTGTCGCAGTCGCTTTCAACGTACTCCATGGCAACATCGAAGTCCGTCGAATACAGGGCATTGATTTCGTCGGCGGATGCCAGGGCGTGGTCTGCGGTCTCCCATGCATCCGCATCCTCGATAGTGAGCAGGAATATCTTGCAAGTGTCTGGCACGAGCGATCTCAACTGGGCAACGTAGCGCCCGCGGACGCCTTCTGCGAGTGCGGTAAGCGACGCGCGGTCATAGACCGCGTCGACCTGCCCGATATCTTCCTTGGTCAGCGAAAAATAGTCGCCGCAAAGGATGCTCAGCTTCCCGCTCTGCCACCGATCAAAGGCCCCAACCTGCGTTCGGACCGGCTCCAAGTAGTTCTCGCGAAAGAAGGCCCGCACCGCAATCGGGCTCAATTCAACGCCGATGACTTCGTGTCCCTGCTCGGCGAGCCAGATCATGTCGAGACTCATGCCGCACAGGGGTACGAACACCCGGCTTCCCTCGCCCAGTTCGAGCGCGACCCAAAACTTGGTGAGAAGCGAATTGACCGACGCTTGATGGAAATCGGTTTGCTGGTCGCGCCAGCACTGCTGCCATAGGGCGTTGTCGCGATCGGTCATGACCATTCAAGCTCCAGCAACCGAGTCGGTAGCCGACTCAGCGTCCAAGCCCGCCACTCAGCCCCGTTCCGCCATCGCCGGGCACGAGCCCGCTGCCGCCACCCATTCCGCTCGCGCGCGCAGGTGGTTCGTCCGGCAGGGTGACACCGCGCTCCCGGGCTCGCGCCTTCATGCGCGCATGATGCTCCTGACGGATGTGCTCTCGCTCGGCCGCAGTTTTGGCTGCGCTCATTCTTGCGCGATGGTCCAAGCGCTCGTCTTGCGTCATCAGCTGGTTGCCATAGATGTTCTCCGGGGCATCGGTCATCTCGAGCGCCGATGCATGGTCGGCCAGCAAGGCTACCCCGAAAGGCAGAAACAGGGCCATCGCCAAAGCCGACACCATTGATAGTCGTTTCATCATCGTGGTCTCCTACGCGCAGGATGGCAGTTCCATAGGGGCGCCGCTGTACGGCAGCGCACGTAGGCGCATCGATCGCCTGCGTGCGCCAGCGAACGGTGCCAAGATTACTTTTGGCGCATTTTGCCGAACGGAAGATCAAATGACGATTGAGAGCTAGCGATGTTCATCGGACACTATGGCCCCGCCCTGGCGATCAAGGCGATTCGACCCGCAATTCCACTGTGGCTTCTATTCATCGCCGTTCAGCTTGTGGACGTCGGTTGGGCCGTGCTGGTTCTTCTCGGCGTCGAGAAGGTTCGAATTGTTCCGGGGATAACGGCTTCGAATCCGCTGGATCTTTACTATATGCCGTACACCCACAGTCTGGCCGCCGCAGCGCTGTGGGCCGTGGCAGCAATCGTCCTCGGGAAATTCCTGCCTGGCGTGCGAACGTGGCCCGCCGCTGCCTGGGTCGGGCTCGCCGTGTTCTCGCATTGGCTGCTGGACTTGCTGGTGCACGGGCCCGACCTGCCGGTGTACGACGACACGATGAAAATCGGTCTGGGCCTCTGGAACTATCCGGCGCTTGCTCTTCTGCTCGAAGCGTTCCTGCTCTTCGGCGGAATGTACTTGTACATGAGACGGACAACGGCGATCAATGCCATCGGCCGCTTCGGCCCGCCCGTATTTGGAGTCATGATGATTGCAATTCAGTGCTACCTGTTCTTCGGCCCACCGCCGACCTCGCCCGCCGCTGCCTCGATCAGTGCGCTCGTCTCCTATGTCGTCTTCGCTGCCGTCGCCCAGTGGCTGGACCGGCAGCGGAAATACGCGACCGTCCAGCCATGAGTTGAAACGAACATCCGACCCAACATGACGACAAGTTACAACACAGCAAACGTCAACGGCATGAGCATCTTCTATCGCGAGGCCGGCCCGAAGGGTGCGCCGGTAGTCCTGCTGCTGCACGGCTACCCCTCCTCGTCTCGCATGTTCGAGCCGCTGCTGCCACGTCTCGACAAGCAATATCGACTGATCGCTCCGGATTACCCCGGATTCGGTCTGTCCCAGGCTCCGGATCGCTCGGCGTACGAGTACACCTTCGAGCATCTGGCGCAAACCATGTGTCATTTCACAGACGTGCTCGGCATGCAGCAATACAGCCTGTTCATGCAGGACTATGGCGGCCCTATTGGGTTTCGGATGGCGCTGGCGCGCCCTGAACGCGTGCGGGCTTTGATCATTCAGAACGCCATCGTTCACGAGGAGGGGCTGACGCCGGCCTGGGACCTGCGGCGCTCCTACTGGAACAACCGAGCGGAATACGAAGCGAAGATTCGCGACGGCATGGTCTCCGTGCAGGCTGGCATCGCTCGGCACATCGGCGGCCGGCCAAATCCTGAAAGCTTCAATCCGGACCTGTGGATGGATGAGATCGCCTTTCTCAAGCGGCCGGGCATGGAAGCGATTCAGTTGGACCTGGCCTACGACTATCGGACCAATGTCAATGCATATCCCCAGTGGCAGGCCTACCTGCGCGAGCGCAGGCCCAATACGCTTGTACTGTGGGGCATTCACGACCCGATCTTCTCGGTGGATGGCGCGCACTCGATCCGCCGCGAACTACCTGATGCCGAAGTGCACCTGCTTGAAGCCAGCCACTTCGCCGTCGACGACTGCCCGGACGAGATCGCTACTCATGTGCGATCTTTCTTCACTAGGCATCACATCAAAACGACCGGCGTCTAAAAGGACCACCCCATGAGCATCGCCGCAACCGACACCCTTTACCTCACACGCCCCAGCGGGCGCATCGCCTACTCGCTGCTCGGCGAGGGCCCGCTTGTCATCTGCCTGCCCGGCATGGGCGATGTGCGCTCGGTCTATCGATTCCTCGCACCGGCCCTCGCCAACGCCGGCTTCCGCGTTGCCGCAATGGATCTGCGCGGCCACGGTGACAGCGACACGACTTTCAATGTCTACGACGACGTCGCCGCCGGGGGCGATCTCATTGCGCTCGCCGAGCATCTCGACGGACGGGCAGTCCTCATCGGCAACTCCATGGGCGCGGCGGCAGCATGTTGGGCGGCAGCCGAAGCTCCGGAGTCGACTGCCGGCCTCGTGCTGCTCGGCCCCTTCGTGCGCGAACCCAAGGCCAATCCGTTCGCCAAGCTCATGCTTCGCCTGGCGTTGCTTCGGCCGTGGGGCCCCGCGGTTTGGAAAGCCTATTTCCGAAGGCTCTATCCCACGCGCCGCGATGCCGAGTACGAGGCACACCTCGCCGAGGTCGCCGCAAACCTGCGCAAACCCGGCCACTGGGACGCTTTCTACGAGACCACACAGACGTCGCACGACCCCGTCGAGGCACGTCTCGACGAGGTGCACGCGCCAACACTCGTCGTCATGGGAAAGAATGATCCGGACTTCCCCGACCCGGCAATCGAAGCCCGCTGGATCGCCGACCGACTGAACGGCCAGTTGCTGATGGTGCCGGGCGCCGGGCATTACCCGCAGGCGGAGTTTCCGGAGTTCGTCTTGCCGGCGGTAGTGGAGTTCGCGCGGCAAGTCACGCTGTCAGCGGCCGGACTTGTGGGAGTTCTCTCAGCCGTGGACATGCCCTATGGACAGATAGGGTAACTGGAGGAAGTGCTGATGCATCAACGTGCTAAAGAACCGCAAGACCTCGCCAAGTTCTTCATAGAGCGAGCCAACGCTGGTGACATCGAAGGGCTCGTGGCTCTATATGAAACAACTGCAACACTCTCATGTGGCGTCGGGAACGTGGCGATCGGGGTGGAGCAAATACGCAAGTTCTATACATCACTTCTATCTTCCCGTCCACGATTCACTCCCGGCGTTCAGGCGCCTGCGCTTCGCAATGGTGATCTCGCCCTTACTTCTTCTCGTCTCGGCAATGGCGACATCACCGCCGAGATTGCTCGGCAGCAAGCAGACGGTAATTGGCTTTGGACAGTCGATCAGCCCGTGATCGGAAAGTAATTAATCATGCGCGCCCACCACCTGAATGCAGGTACGACGTTCCTGATGAGTGCAACCCCTAACACCCGGGAGGCTCCATGAACACGCAAGACATACATCTGTTCGTCTTTGACAGCCTCTCCGACTGGGAGGCTGCCTATGCCATTGCCGGCATCAACAACCCGCAGTTCCATCGCGACGCCGCGAACTTCCGCATCCGCACCGTTGCCGTACGCTCGAACGCCGTTACGACGGCTGGGGGCATACGCATTCAGCCCGATCTCACGCTCGACGCATTGTCCGAAACCAAGCGCGTGATGCTCATCCTTCCTGGTGGCAGCACCTGGGACGAGGGCAAGAACATGGAAGCTGTCGAGGCTGCAAAGGCCACGCTCGCATCCGGGGGCGCCGTGGCCGCGATTTGCGGTGCGACTACCGGGCTCGCCCGGGGCGGACTGTTGGATGACCGAAAGCACACCAGCAATGCCCGCGAATACCTGGAAGCCACGCACTACAAAGGCGGCGCACTCTATCAGGACGAACCCGCAGTAACGGACGGCCCGGTAATCACGGCATCGGCCACCGCGCCGATCGATTTTGCGCTTCAGATATTCCGCTATCTCGAACTGTATTCGCCCGAGGTGATGACCGCGTGGTATGGGCTGTTCAAGACAGGAAAGCCTGAATACTTTGCCGCGTTCATGGGGGCGGCAAAGGCCTGAAAGGAAACGTCGCATGCTGCAAACAGCCCAGTTTCTCGCCACCATGTGCGGCAGTTTGTTCGCTGGTGCGGCCATCTACATTAATCTCGTCGAACATCCTGCGCGCATGGGTCTCGACACAAAAACCGCAGCGGCTGAGTGGGCGCCGAGTTACAAGCGCGCAACCGTGATGCAGGCCTCCCTGGCGGTCCTGAGCTTCGTCTCGGGGGTCGCCGTGTGGCTGCTCGGCGGCGGTATTGGGTGGCTTGCCGGTGCAACGCTCATTGGCCTGGTGGTGCCGTTCACGTTCGCCGCCATCATGCCTACCAACCACGCACTTCTCGCCCCCGGTCGCGACCTCGCTTCACCCGCGACACGGACGCTGCTTGAAAAATGGGCATGGCTGCACGCGGTACGTAGCGTGTTGGGCCTTCTGGCGTCGGTCGTCTATGTGGTCATGTTGATAAGGTCCTGACATGATCCAGGAACCGGGCGTGAACGCCAACGCCAATCATCGCGAAGTATGGTTTCGGGATCCTGACGGTCACATAGTGGTTGTTGCGAGTCCAAGCGGCTCCTGAATAAACCACCCGGCGATGGTTCGTTACCGCACCGACTAACGCCACGCTCTGGGTCAACCTGCACATTCGGTCGATCCGCCATGCATGCAGCGACATACGGGACGACGAAACACATGCTTATGCCATGACCTTAGCGCCTTGGTTGACTTGATTTGTTGTCCAGGCAAGGATTTCGATGCCCCAGACGCGGACAAATGCATTTTTAGTAAGCCTTGCTCTTGCCGCACTGAGCGACTCGGCGATTGCCGATGGCGCGGTAATCGCATTGCACGGCAATGATCGCGGTGTACCTGCGTGCGTGACCTGCCATGGCGCCCTCGGCGAGGGCATGCCGGCGAACGGATTCCCCAAGCTCACGGGGCAGAACGCGGAATACCTGCAAGCGCAACTTGCTGCATTTGCCGATGGTCGGCGCGGCAATGCCATGATGACCCCGATCGCGCAAACCTTGAGTGCGGACGAACGCGTCGCTGTCGCACGCTATTTCGCCGGGATGAGTGGCGCGACCGCGTCGGCCGAAACCAGTCGAGACAGCACTGCCACTGGCGCACATCTTGCCACTCTAGGCCGATGGTCGGAAGGCTTGCCCGCCTGCGTTCAGTGCCACGGTGCGCTGGGCGCCGGCGTCGGCACCGCCTTTCCCGCGCTTGCCGGGCAATCCTCCCTCTATATCGAGAATCAACTGCGCGGCTGGCAACTGGGCAGGCGGCCACCAGGTCCCCTTGGATTGATGAAGGTCATCGCGTCAAAACTATCGGCGGCCGATATCCAGGAGGTCGCGAGTTACTTTTCGACGCTTCCGGCGGGCGACCCTGTCCCGAGTGCCAAGCGATGAAGATTCAAGCCTCTGTGGGCTTGACGATCACCATCATCGCCGTCGCCGCAGTTGTGATCATCGTGGCCGCGCAACCCCGTTCCGCTACGGCTGTGGCGGCAAAGCCTGCCGTGGTTCTGCCGGCGGCAAGTACGAAGGCAGTAGCCCTATTCCTGCCACCCACCGAGCAAGACATGCCCAAGAACGAGTTCGGCCAGATCGTGAAATTGGGCAGGGACATTTTCGACAATACCGGACAGTATGCGAGCGCCTATGTCGGCCCGACCAATCTACGTTGCAGCAGTTGCCATCTGGACGCCGGCCGACTCGCGCATTCGGCGCCACTGTGGGCGGCGTATGTCAGCTACCCGGCGTACCGGAGCAAGAACAAGCACGTCAATACCTTTCCTGAACGCATGCAGGGTTGCTTCAAGTACAGCATGAACGGCAAGGCGCCGCCGCTCGGCGATCCGGTGCTGGTGGCGCTGGAAAGCTATGCCTATTGGCTGGCGACCGGCGCGCCCATCGATGCCAAGATTGCCGGCCGGGGGTATCCACCGGTGCCGAAACCCGCGTTGCCGGCAGATTATGGACGCGGCGGGCAGGTGTTCGAACAGCACTGCGCGCTGTGTCACGGCGCCGACGGTGCCGGTCGGCTCGACGCGGGCGGTCGGCCCACTTTCCCGGCGTTATGGGGCGCGAAGTCATTCAACTGGGGCGCCGGCATGGGCAGCATCAAGAATGCCGCAGGCTTCATCAAGGCCAATATGCCGCTGGGCCTGGGCGGCACATTGAGCGACCAACAGGCATGGGATGTAGCGACCTTCATGGACAGCCACGAACGCCCGCAGGATCCGCGCTTCAAAGGCGCATTGGCGGCGACCCGTGCCGCATATCACGACTCGCCCGACGACATGTACGGGCAAATCGTCGAGGGAAAGATTGTCGGTAAAGGCTCGCCATCGAAAGAGAACGCAGCGCAGGTAGGCAGCCAATGACCGAAGAACTCGACGCGTCGAAGACAGGGCACTCGGACGGTCCTCCACTCAGCTTTGTTGCGGGCGCACCGCTTGCATTGGTGGAAACCGGCCTGATACGAGCCCACGCTTTCGCTGCACTGGCGGGCTTGATTATTGCCGCGTCGTTCGGCACCGTGGCCGCCATCAAGCTGGTGCAACCGGATTTTCTGAGCGGCCAGGTGTGGAGTACCTGGGGCTCAATACGCGCCAACCACACTCAGGGAATTATCTTCGGCTGGCTGAGCAACGCGTTCCTGTCCTTTCTCTATTTTGCCGTGCCGCGCCTGGGCGGGCGTCCGGTCACGAGTCGCCGGCTCGGCTGGTCGCTATTCGCCTTGTGGAATTTCGGCGTGGTGCTGCTGGGCTGGGTACTCGTGTCGGTCAATCTGCCGAACTATTTCTGGGCCATCAAACCGCTCGAATGGACGGAATTTCCGCTTGCCGTCACCTGTGTGACGGAGTTCTGCCTGGTGCTGATGGCACTGCAATTCATTCCGCCGCTGGCACGCAAGCCAAACAACGACGGTATTTATGTATCGTCGTGGTACATCATCGGCGGACTGGTATTCACGATGCTCGCCTTTCCGGTCGGCAGTCTTGTGCCGCTACTGGTGCCGGGCGCGATCGGCGCCGCCTTCAGCGGACTGTGGATACATGATGCCGTCGGGCTTTATGTCACGCCCCTTGTGCTCGCCATTGCGTACTTTGTCTTTCCCGTACGCACCGGCCAACCCATCTACAGCCACTTCCTGTCGATGATCGGCTTCTGGCTGCTGTTCTTCTCTTACCCGCTGAATGGCACCCACCACTACGTCTATTCGGCCATTCCGATGGATACCCAGCGCGCCGCCATCGCCGCGTCGATCATCACGGGATTCGACGTGATTCTGGTCGTGCTCAACCTGATGATGTCGCTGCGCGGCCAGGCGTCGCTGGTCAGACGGGACCTGCCGCTGCGCTTTGTCTGGACCGGCGTCGTGATGTATCTCGTCGTCAGCTTGCAGGGCTCGTTACAGGCACTCATGCCCGTGCAGCGTTACGTTCACTTTACCGACTGGGTCATCGGCCACTCGCATTTGGCAATGCTGGGCTTCGCCACTTTTGTCACACTGGGTGGTGTCGCTCATCTATGCCAACGCACTGCCGGCTGCCGTTATCACCACGGCTATTTGAATCTTGCTTACTGGCTAATCCTGGGCGGCTTGACGATCATGTTCGTCGACCTGACCATAGCTGGCCTGATACAGGGACAACTCTGGATTGACGGAGCGCCGTGGATGGAGTCGGTGCGCGCTTCCCAGCCCTATTGGCTGGTACGCGCGGCATCCGCTGTGCCGATTCTTCTCGGCTTTGTGGCGTTCATCCTCGGCACCACGATCCGCGACGAGAATCGCCGCGTCGACACCAACCGGCACGTCCCCCTCTTGGCCGCACCGACAGCGCAGGCCAGCCATGGCTGAGATCGCCGCTCATCAATCCAGACCCGCGCCGCAGCATTGGTTCGGGCTGGCGTATCTGCTGATCTTCGTCGCCGGTGTTGGCTTCTTTCTGCTCTCCTTCATTGCGCTGGGGGTTCTGCCGGGGCTGCGTCTGGCCGAGACGATTGCGTCGCACCGGCAGACGGACATGCCGGACTACACGGCTGCGGAACATCGCGGGCGGCTTCTCTACACCAGTATGGGCTGTGCCTTGTGCCACACCCAGCAGGTACGCTTTCTGCCCGCCGATGTGCGCCGCTGGGGTGCCCCCATTGCCGCCTGGGAAACACGCTACGACTTCCCGCAATTGTGGGGCACGCGCCGCATCGGCCCCGACCTGGCGCGCGAAGCCGTCGTGCGCAGCGATGACTGGCAGCTCACGCACTTGTACAACCCGCGAAGGATCGTGCCAGATTCGGTGATGCCCGCGTTTGCCTGGCTATTCGACGGCAGCCCTGATCGTCCCAAAGCTGGGGCCACCGACCTCCTGGCCTACCTGCGCACGCTGGGACGTGCGCGACAAGCGGGTGCCGGCCAAACCGTCGGAGTGCGTGTCGATACGGCGATGGATCCGGCGATCATGATGGAAATCACCAATCTCTGTACGGCGCCGTTTGTCAACGCAAATCAGGCGCGCGTCGCCGATTCCGCCCCGGCCTTGGGGCCAGCGGCATCGACCCGCGACCAACTGGTAGCACGCGGCAGCATGCTGTTCGCGCAGAACTGCGCCGGCTGTCACGGCGTCCATGGCGATGGCAACGGCTCCGCCGCAACGGGCCTGCTGCCCAAAGCGAAGAACCTGGGTCAGTATCGATTCTCCACGCCGGGACTGGCCCGCATCTTGTGGAACGGCGTGGCAGGCGCGGCAATGCCGGCCTGGCGCGATTTCCCGACGGTCGATCTGGCCAGCCTGGCCGCCTACGTGCAGACCCTCCATATCACCGCGGCCGACTCAGCGCCATCTACTGCCCCGTTGCTGGCGCGTGGTGCCGTGGTGTATGCCGAAAATTGCCTGAGCTGCCATGGAGCGCAGGGCCAAGGCAACGGCCCGGTCGGCATCACACTCCTGCCGCGTCCCGTAGATTTCACCGCCATGCAACCCGACACGGCGCGCATCACCAAAGTCCTGAGCGAAGGAATCGCGGGCACAAACATGGCAGCGTGGCCGAAACTCACACCACCAGACAATCAGGCGGTCACTGCATTCGTACGCACCTTGTTCGAGGCGCCTGCCGGACAACGGCCATGATCACCGCGACGGTTGTCACCATGATCCTGTCGATTGTCGTTCTGATTTTTGTGTGGATATTCTCTCCCGCATTTCGCGCCTGGACCGAGAAACCCAAATACACGATGCTGGAGCGCAACGAAATGTTCGAGCGCCAGTTGGACAGGGAGTCGAATGATCACGCCGACAACCATCGTTAGGGCGAGCGTCGCAGCCAACGCAGGCCACCTTTACGATATTCCCGCGTTCGGCAACGTCAGCCTTCTGCATTTCACCGACTGCCATGCCCAACTGCTGCCCATCTACTATCGAGAACCCAGTATCAACCTCGGTGTGGGTAGCGCCGCGGGAAGGGTGCCGCACCTTGTCGGCAACCCGTTGCTGGAGGCGTATGGAATCAAGGCCGGCAGCCGGCAGGGCTACGCCTTCTCGCATCTCGATTTCGTTGCTGCGGCCCGGGCCTACGGCAAGGTGGGCGGCTTCGCGCATCTCGCCAGCCTGGTCAAGCGTATGAAAGCCAGCCGTCCCACTGCCCTGCTGCTGGACGGTGGCGATAGTTGGCAGGGATCGGCGACGGCGCTCTGGATGGCGGGCCAGGACATGGTGGAAACCTCGCTCGAGTTGGGTGTCGATGTCATGACCGGGCATTGGGAATTCACCCACGGCGCCGAGCGCGTGGCGCACGTCCTGCAAAACGACTTCAAGGACAAGGTCGCCTTCGTGGCCCAGAACATCGTGATGCAGGACGACGGCGCTTCCGTGTTCGATGCCTACGTGATCCGCGAGCAAAACGGTATTCCAGTCGCCATCATCGGTCAGGCGTTTCCCTACACGCCCCAGGCGAACGGCGCGCAGTTCACCCCGGACTGGCAATTTGGTATCGACGAGGCACGTCTACAGGCAGTGACCGACGAGGTGCGTAACAAGGGCGCGCAAGTGGTGGTCTTGCTTTCGCACAATGGCATGGACATCGACATCAAGCTGGCGGCACGCATTTCTGGCATCGACATGATCCTGGGCGGCCACACCCACGACGGCGTGCCGGTGCCCAGTGTCGTGCCGAACCGAGGCGGCGCCACCATCGTCACCAATGCCGGTTCGCACGGAAAGTTTCTTGCCGTGATCGACTTCGACGTAAAGCATGGCCGCGTTACCGACTACCGATACCACTTGCTGCCGGTGTTCTCGGAACTGTTGCCTGCCGATCCGGCCATGCAGGCCACCATTGACCGGGTGCGCGCGCCGTTCGAGCAACGCCTGCGCGAACCCATTGCCGAAAGCCCGCAGTTGCTTTACCGCCGCGGCAACTTCAATGGGTCGTGGGACCAGTTAATTGTCGAAGCCCTGATGCGAGTCAAGGGCGCGGAGATCGCCTTTTCTCCCGGTTTTCGGTGGGGAACCACGCTGTTGCCCGGACAAACGATCACCCGTGAACGATTGATGGAGCAAACGGCAATTACCTACCCCGCCACCTCGGTGGTACTCATGAGCGGCGCCGAATTGAAGATGCACCTGGAAAAACTTTGCGACAAGATTTTCAATGCCGATCCCTACCAGCATCAGGGCGGCGACATGGTGCGTACCGGCGGACTTGCCTACACCTGCGAACCCGCTGCGACAATCGGCTCACGCATCAGCAACATGACACTGAACGGAAAACCGATACAGGCCGACAGGCGTTACAAAGTGGCGCGTTGGGGTATCGGCAGCGCGCAATCCGAGGGCGAACCGGTTTGGGACGTGGTTGAAAAGTATCTAAGGAGCGGCGAGATCGTCAAGAACCGCACGCCGAATGTGCCGCGATTGATTGGCGTCGATCGCAATCCGGGATTCGCCAATGACCTCGCCGATACACAAGCAGAACCCATGGATCATGTCCAACAATATTGATACGTCTGACATCTCCTCGGCATCTGTCCCGGCTACGCTGGCGACGCTCAAGGTAACCGCCGAGGCAGGCCTTTCGCTTGCCGACGTAGCCAGCCGCCGGCAGGAGCATGGTTACAACGAAGTCGCCGAAAAGACGGAACATCCGGTATTGGCATTTCTCCGCAAGTTCTGGGGCATCTCCGCCTGGATGCTCGAACTGATCATGCTGCTGTCGGCCATCCTTGCCAAGTACGCTGACCTCGTCGTGGTCGGCGCGTTGCTGGTGATCAACGCCGTGTTGAGTTTCGCGCAGGAGCATCGGGCCGCCGGTGTTGTGGCGACCTTGCGACAACGTTTGCAGGTCAATGCGCGCGTTCTGCGCGACTCCTCCTGGGGGGTCGTTCCGGCTCGCGATCTGGTCCCCGGAGACATCGTGCGGATTCGACCGGGCGACATCATTCCGGCTGACGTCAAGCTCCTCACTGGAACGCTGAGTATTGACCAATCCGCCCTTACCGGCGAATCAAAGGACGCCGACAAGGCGCCCGCTAGGGGGGTAGACAGTATTCGGCG
>PMIH01000204.1 GCA_003158255.1 Rhodocyclaceae bacterium | reverse complement strand
CAACGCTGCCAGCGGCGGCGAATGTGCTGAATAGAGGGAAGGCATGGTATCCCCTACTTGTGATTGGTGAGGGATACTTTATATCCCTCACCAATGAAATGCAAGGGATACCACGCCGCCGAAAAGTCAGTCGTTCAACGTTTGACTTGAGAAGCGGCCGACAGGGCGTCCCCGCGAAGGATCAGGCCGCGGACTTCGCCTGGTCTTGGGCTTCAATGAACGCCCTTCGAAACTCCATGGGGTTCGAGATGCCGGCAACCGGCGCCTGTGGGTTGCCGGCGCCGGAGATTACCAATGTGCCGAAGTCAAACAGGCGACCAAGAATCTCTTGATCGACTTGAATGCTTTCGACTTTGTTGATGTTGATCTCTATCGTCCGTCGGCGGACAAAGCCATGCTTGACGATTACCCGCTTGGTCGTGATCGCAAGCTCGGTGGTCTTGTACCTGACATAGGCCTGAACCAGAAAGACGAGGCCGAGCCCGAACGCGGGCAGCAGAACGACGCCGAGCGCTATGAGATGCCACTGAGACCAAAGGCTGATGTGCCCGAGACGAACGATCTTCTCGTCCTTGACCAGCGCCCCTTCAACGTAACTCGTCATGCGGTCTCCTGAGTGACCTTCGAGTGCCAAGTATAGTGGGAGTCCATATATGCGGGTTAGCCACGCGACAGGCTCCTTTGCATTGCCAAGACCTCGGGGCGCGGATGAGGTGGGGCCTCAACGAAACCAAGACTTGAGTAGAGCGAGATGGCAACGGGATTGTTACGGTAGACGCCCAACGTAAGGATCTCGGCGTGCGGGTGGTTGGCTGCCTTCGCGAGCAAGAGTTGGCATAGTGTCTTCCCAAGGCCAAGCCCTCGCATGTGAGGAGCGACAATGATGCGGGCGAGGCGAACGATGTTGGGGCTCTTTTCGACCAACTGGCCGAAACCAAGAAACTCGGCACCTGAATTGACCAACGAGAAACTTGAAGCGCCTTCGCCCGAAAGAAGGTCTGGCAGCTCGGAAGCAGAGAATGGAAACGTCAACAGCGGACCTGCCCAGTGGGCACACGCAGCCGAATCACAGACCCACGACGCTAAGGCGTCGTAGTCAGAGGGAACGGGGGAGCGCAGGAATGGCGTCACGGGGTCAACAGTCAACAAACGGGCGCTGGCGCCCGGATATGTTTTGGTAATTTGGGCGCCAATGATGCCATCGTATTGGCTTGATATGCAATGGAATTGTCCTGCGGCAGGGGATGGCGCTGCGGCCGTAGCGGTAGCGGGACGCCGCCTGCATGCGCTTTGGCAGAAATGGACTTGGGGCCGGTCAATGAACTACATTGTGCGAGTCAATGTCAGAGCCTTGATGGAGGAGCCGTCATGAAGACCCCACTGACAACGAAATCCGAATCGGTTCACCACCCCCGCAGCGTCGAACAATTGATCGTCGGCAAGGAAACTTCCGACGGCGCCGGCGTGAAGCTGACGCGTGTGCTGACGCAGTCGCTACAGCGTCGGCTCGACCCGTTCCTGATGCTCGATGCCTTTGGCAGCGACGATCCGGACGACTACATCGCCGGCTTTCCCGACCATCCGCATCGCGGCTTCGAAACCATCACCTATATGCTCGCCGGCAATATGCGCCACCGCGACAGCGCCGGCCACGAAGGCCTGCTCGGCAACGGCGGCGTGCAGTGGATGACGGCCGGCAGCGGCGTGATTCATTCCGAGATTCCGCAACAGGAAGCCGGCGTGATGGAGGGCTTTCAGTTGTGGCTGAACCTGCCGGCGCGCGACAAGATGTGCGCGCCCTGGTATCGCGATTTCGGCGCCGACGACCTGCCGCGTTACGCCACCGAGGCGGGCGTGGCAGTGACGGTCATCGCCGGAACGAGCCAGGGTGTTGCCGGTGCGGTCACGCGCGACACGACCGCGCCGCTGTACCTCGACATCCACCTGCCAGCCGGCGCGCGCTTCGCGCAGTCGCTGCCGGCGACGCACAACGCGTTCGTCTATGTGTATCGCGGCGAAGTCGGCATCGGCGGCGTAAAGGTGCCGACACAACGCATGGCGATCCTCGCCAACGATGCCCAGGCCGACGGCGTGGTGATCGAGGCGGCCGGCGACGCCAAAGTGCTGCTCGTCGCCGGGCAGCCGCTGAACGAATCGATCGAGCAATACGGGCCGTTCGTGATGAACACCCGCGAAGAGATCAACCAGGCTGTGGCTGACTATCGCGAAGGCCGCCTGGGCGCAACAGCCTGACCTCAAGAGTCAGCCGTGGTGGTACGCCGAATATGGGACGCCAAGCGGCGTCCGGCTATCCGCCGTCCTTCGGCTTGTTGCCGAGCAGGGCTTTGAGATCGGCGAAGGGCGAATGCGTGGCGACGTTGCCGCGCTTGCCGCCATTCCCGGATTGACCGCCGCCCCCCGCCAACTCCAGCTGCTTCTGGTGCTCGTTGTCGTGGCAGTAGAGACAGAGCAACTCCCAGTTGCTGCCGTTCGGCGGGTTGTTGTGGTGATTGTGGTCGCGGTGATGCACGGTCAGTTCGCGCACGTTGGCTCGCGTGAATTCGCGCGCACAGCGGCCACAGATCCACGGGTATATTTTCAGCGCCTGCTCGCGGTAGCCCTCGTCGCGCTTGTCGGCGGCCTGGCGGGCATCGGCGACGATGCGGTCGAGTTTGCTGGGATCTTTCGGGTTCATGGGGCGATTTTAGTTCGCTGCCGCGAAGACTTCGGCGATCAGGTCGTCCTTCAGCGCCAGCCCGGCCGAGCCATCCCGCTCCAGCACGAACACGCCGCGGCCGTTGGAATAGACGATCGTACCATCGGCGCTGATGTCGTACGAGGTGACATTGGTGGCGAGCACGCGCTCCACGCCGGCGCGCGTGCGGCTGACCAGCTCCCAGCTGCTGGGCACGAGCGAGGGCACGCCGTGCACCGGGCGCTCGCTGCGCAAGGCTTTCTCGGCATCGATGCGGCGTCCTTGTAGCAGGATGCTTTTGAGATCGGCCCGCATTGCCGGCCCGGAGGCGCTGGTCAGCGGTTTGCGCGAATACATCAGCGAGAAGAAATTGAGGTAGTGGAACAGCGCGCGCAACAGGCGGAACGGGAAGAACAGCGTGTCGGTGAGTATGTTCGTCGTGCTGTAACGCGGCACTTCATAGGGACGACGAATGAAGAGCAGGTTGCCTGCCGGACAGACGCGCGGCTTGAGGTAGTCGAAGTCGGGACTCTCCAGAATCGACGCGACGCTGCCAGACTCCATGTCCAGCATCTGGATGCTCGCGTGGCTCAGCGCGACGATGTTGCCCCGCTCGTCGCGCGCCAGCCCGGAAGACTGGAACAGCAGCCGCTTGGGCGAATCCGGCACCCAGGCCGGCGCGGCATCGACGGTGTCGCCGCCGGTCACCTCGCGCAAATGGCTGCCGTCGCGGTCGAGCAGTGCGATGTTGACCTCGCCGTCAGCCTGTTGCGACGCCGCCGCGAACATGCGGCCATCCGGCGACAGGCTCAGATCGCCCAGGTGCAGGTTCGGCCGCAACAGCACGCGCAATTCGTTGCCTGATGCCGCCTCGCGCCGAAACAGGCCGCCGATACCCTCGTCCTTGAGGAAATAGAACAGATCGCCATTGGCGTCGTAGGTCGCCAAGGTGGCCAGCACCGGCTTGTCGCCCACTTCAAAGCTGCGCATGCCGCCGCCGGCGGCGATATTGAAACTCGTGCCCTGCTTCCAGTTGTGCCGGTTGCGCGATCGTTCGCGGCGATCGATCGACTCCTGCACATAGGTGCTGTGCAACTGCTGCACTTCTCCATTGCGATCGCGGTAGAAGAGCAAGCCGTTGGCAAGGAAAGCGAAGCCCCGCTGGCTGCGCGCGCCCGGCGTGGCCTGTGCTTCTGAGGGCAGCGTCGCCGGCGCGATGAAAGTCCGGTAGAACAGATAGCCCAGTACCGCCGCGACCAGTAGACCCATCAGAATTTGCACCGCACATCCTCCCCTCAAAGCACTGTCGACATCCAGCACGCACATCGCTGGCGGCGGATCGGCAAGCGGCCGGGAAACCCCAAGCCGTCATGTCATCCGACTCGCGCCGAAGTATATCGGTCGCCGTGCGGGCGGGCCAGCGACCCGTTCAATGCAAAGTCAGTCGCGGTGGTACGCCGTGCTCAAAGACCCCCTGGGGAGAACCCTCGTCGCGTAGCAATGCGACGACTGATCTTTGGCTGTTGCGAGCGCACCACTCAAGCGCGCGCGCCCGCTCATAACTGGATACGTCGATGACGACGAAGGCGTGGAAGCGACAGGGATCGACGATGGCACTTGCATTCCCCACTTCGCCAGTCATGCACTTTGCATGTTGGCTATTAATGCGCTAGTGTAAGCATCTTGGGGCAAGTTAACCACCCGCCCCGGCGTCGGGTTGTCGCCCCCGCATTGCACCGAAATTGGCGTTCTGTCCTTCACCCCGTTGGAGCAGCCCATGACCGAAAAGTCTTCTCGCGGCCGTCAAGAACAGGTGTACGACCTGCTGGCCTACCTGACCGGCCACCTCCAGATCGCGTCCTCGCGCGACGAGCACGCCGTCAATGCTTTGCACGACAGTCTATCCCGCGCCCTGACGCCTGACGTCATGACCACGGCGAAGAACCGCTACTTCTCGGTGGAGAATTCCGACCTGTTCTTCGCCGACGCCGTCACGCCGCAACAACGATCGCGACTGGCGCACGTGGCCGATCGCATCGCCAAGGACACCAAGCCTCCCGATCTACAGGTTTTCGTACGCGATGTCCCGATCCGCACAACCCAGATGCCCGGCTCCGTTCCGCTGTGGGCCGGCGGTGCAGCCGTGGCAAAAACGCTCGGCCCGTTCCTCGGCAAGGACGGTCGCAATCTTTGGTTCGACTTCTTCAGAATTACCCGCCTGGTCGCGCTCTATGTCGAAGGGCGGCCGGACCCCGCAATTCTCTTCGATGTGGCGCTGACGAAGCGATTCCCCCACCCGGACCTGCCCGCCGTCGTCGACACGCTTACGGTCTACGATCTGGTTCCCGACAGCGTATGGATCGACGCCGCGCTACTCGCGCCGAACGCGGCCGCGGGATTGTTTACCGGACTGAAGATCAAGGGCGGTACCGTCACGCTGAGCGCGCCTCCGCAGCTCATCGAAAGCAAACTCACGCTCGCTGTCACCACCAAAGCGACGATCTCGCTCGATCTCGATTCCACCACGCCCGTCGAGGTCGACCCGGCAAGCCCGTATGGCCGCGATGCGCGCAAAGCGACGATGCACCTGCCCGCGCAACTTTCCTTCCACTTCACTGGGAGTACCGGCGTTCTCGATGCCGTCGGCGGTAAAGTCGCCTGGAACGTGTACGGCCAGCCCGCCGACTTTCAGTGGCACCAACAGGTAGCGCCGGCCTTCGATGCCCTGCTTAACCGCGTTCTGATCCCGCTCGATTGTTCCGTTAACCGCTTCGCAGTCGGCGACTGCCAATCGCCCTTCACAACGTTCCGGGGAGCGGCCAACATCGAGCTCAGCGCTTGGGCATTGCCGGTGGCGCATCTCGACGTCGTCAAGCCTGCGCCCGCTGCTGGCATTGGCGGCCTGGCCATTCGCCTTCATAAGGGTTTGACGACGCAATGGCAAGGGCTACAGGGTGGCTCGGTCAATCTGGCCAACCCCTGGCTGCTGAGCGACCCCGGCCGGCTCAACTTCACCGACCTACAGGCGGGCAACGTTTTCTGCACGCAGGACTACGGTCTTTGGAAAGACGAGCTCAACCCGTACGGCTCGACGGTCAAACTCAATTACACGGCGGCGTTTCCCTTCGTCTACAACACGTTCGCCAACGGTAACGAGGCCTTTCTTGCGCTCGCGAATGCCAATCCCCGCCTGGATCGGCCAGTCACCGTAACCGGGCAACCCTTCGACATCCATTCGAAGAATTCCGTGCTCATCGTCGCAGTGAACAAGGCATGGAAGCTGATTTATCTGTTCGATGACAATATCATTTTCGATAACTACGACCCCAACCAGCCCGAAGCGGCGGCGCCGGCACCCGCGGCGTTGGCGTTACACAACGCGCTGTTCAAGGTCACGCCGGTCAATGGGTGCTTGCTGTTCGGTGCCCTCGCCAACGATATGCGGCAGGTCGAAAAGGGCGGGGTGTTCCTCGCGGTCGGCATGTATGCCTACGTACCCACGCTACCCGATCCTTATGCGGCCAATCTGGGCAAGTTAAAGGCGCAATTCGAACGCGTGGCCCGGTTCGAGCAGTTCGGCAATGCCCAGGATACCGTCTGGCTGTGGCTCATCGCCCAGACGCAATGGCATCTACTCACGCCTGACAAGGACAAGGTCGAGGTTTCGTTTCATTTCGCGCCGATGCCGAATCACCTGGCGATCGCACCCGCGGAGACGACCGCGCAGCCAGCGGTCCACGCCCCACAGCCGATAGCGGCGCTGGCGACACCGCTTGCCGCATCCCGGCTCGGCCTTCGCCAGGATCCGTTTGTGCAGCTATTCAGCTCGACCCTTACGAACGTCGCCGCGCCACACGGCGAGGCGACGACGACACCAAGTTTGATCGCAATGTCGACAAAGGAGCCGAAGCCGGCACCGGATTACCAGGGAATGTGGGACGAGCGATTCGGTTACCTGCAAGAAGACAACTTTGCGCTGCTCGACGTCAGCAGCAACGCGAACCAGATGGGCGTGAGCTTCGCGTGGACCCTGGTGCGCACACATGAAGCAGTGGCGGTAGAGACGGACACCTTTCCACTTCAGGTGCAGGGTATGGATGTGGTGGCCAGGTCCCGGTTCGTTCGCGCATTCACCACGCCGATCATTTCCTGGGAGCCAGTCATCAACCTGACACGACCGGAGGGGGGAAAGTTCGATCCGCCGCAACCGGTCAACTACTATCCCGACGACGGCGGTCCCACGAAGATATTCAACGACAGCGCGCAGTTCGTTCCCGTCGCGCCGATCCCCGTGTGCCACATGCTGGTCGACGCATATGAAAGGGAGCCCGACAACGTCACTGGCGCCTACTTCACGCTACCGTTCGGATTGAGGTCGATTGCCTACCTGTTCAAGACCAACAAGAAGCAGACTCAAAAACCGTCGATTCAATTCAACAGCCCTTCGTTCGACAACGAACTCGAAGGTGGCATCCAGATCAGGCTCACAGCTGGCTCCGGATTCAACAACAAGGAGGGCAACCTGTTTCGCGGCTATACGCTACAGATGAACAATGTCCTGGATCTGGCCGGCAAGAAGACTGACACGACAACGCTCGGCGAGGATGTCTCGTTCATTTTCAATCACGAGTTCTTCAGAACGCCCGGCAACCCCGACAGTCAGCGGGGCGTGCCGTTGACGCGCATCGACCTCAGCGGTTACGGCGCCAGCACCTTCAGCAACTGGCTCAACGAAGACGCCCAGTTTGCCGCGACGAGCCAGGCGCGTTTTGACGTCATGGTCGGACGCACCGCGCATGAAGTCATTCAGGTGAAGAGCATCCTGTACCCGTGGGGTATTCGGGTGGTCCGGACGATCAATTTGTTTCGCGTGGGCAGCGGCTACGTGTATCGCGTCGACTCCGGCTGGAAGGCGGAGAGCGACGGCAAGTTCGATTTCCGCTTCAAGTACGTCGAAAACAAGGCCCTGCCCGACGCCGCCACGCTCGTAGCGCCCTACAAGGTTCATCCGGGAACGATCAAGGGATTGTTCAACGTTCAGAACATCCGGACCGCGGTCGCGGACGTGGCGCCATTTGACAGCAGCATGGATATCAGCTCGTTCTTCTTCGTCGACAAGGATATCAACCGGCCGACGAAGTCGGTCGGCAACGAGGCGCCGCTGTCTGTCGATCTACAGCCGGTCTATTTCGACGCTAATGTGGAACTGGAAAATGTGGTGCAGGGCCAGGTGGGTGGACGCGTGCCTGGCAAGAAAATCCTGGGCTTCGTGCAGCGGGCGCCGTATGGCATTCCCTTGACGCCTACTGCCTTCAAGGCGCTTCTCGATCGTCAGTTCGGCTCCATTGGCGGCCCGCTCGACTGCATCATGGACATCGGCAGGAGCGGTCAGCAATTCCGCGTCAACCACATTGACGTCAACGCATCCATCGATGCCGCCGGCGCCACACCCGTGTTCGCGGCCGCGGCGCGCGGCAGCGTAGTGTTGCCAAAGGATGGCTCCTGGAGCCTGGTGACGCACGCGCGCAGCAGCGGCGACGTGACTCCGCTGCCGGAAAGTATCTCCGTGCCGCTCATCCGCGTCGGCGAACTGGCCGACGACATGACCTACCCGGAAGACGCGCTGCTGCGCTTCGCAAATCCCGGCGACCTGTTACGTGCCGCCGCGGATGAAACCATCAACTTCGGATTTCTACAAAGTACCAACACTCAGAAAGTGCTGTTCCTGACACCCGCGTTCGCGCCTCAGGCAACTAGTACGGTGGTAGGCAAACTCCTGAGCAAGACGCCGCCGCTCTTCGTCGACGCCTATCGACTGATGGGCTCAAAGGCAGTCTTCCCCAACATCGGTGATGCCGAAAGCGATTTCGGGGCCGCCATTGCGCTCGTCGGCAATTTTGGTCAGAACGCGCTACAGGATGGCGGCAAGGCGGTGTTGGAACTGATGCACATCAGTTCTGCCGACGGCATCAACCGGCTAAAGGAAGACGGTTACAAACTTGCAAATGCAGCCAAACAATTCGATCTCCCTAGCGGCCCGTGGCATTTGATCGACGAGGACTACCTCAAGATCTATGTCGAGTACAAGGCGACCACACAGAATCGTGATCCGAAGAGCACAACAGACCGCACGGGCGTCCTCGACTATGACGTCGATTCGTTCGCGCCGGCCGTAGCTGACCGCTGGAAGAGCCGTCTCAACAACATCGCGATGGTGGTCGATCTGGGACCTTTCCCGCGACTTCTGACCATCAAGGGAAACTTCGATGCAAAGAAGGGTTCCGAGGCCGGTTACGTAGGCGACCCGGCAGACCCGGTCGATTTTCCCGCGCCGCAGCTCGAACTGAGCGATGCGCTGGAGAAAGCGAAGGATATCCTGCAAGTCCTCGCGGCACTGCAAGGCGGCGACTACGTCGAAGCGTTCAAGCGCGGCATGCACATCGCGATGAGCAACGGTGCCGATAGCTGGGAATACAAGTTCGAAGCCACGCAGGAAATTCCAGTGCTGAAATTCCCGCCGGGCCCATTGGCCAACGACCCCAACGCACCGCTGAAACTGGAAGCTTCGCTGAAATTCGGCGTGTACTTCAACGCCGCGTTGACCACCGCCGCCCTGAGCGATCCGAAGAAGCTGCTGCCGACCGCCGGCGCATTCGTGGAATTCTATGGCCGACTGTCGGTCATGTGCGTCTCGGTCAGCGTCGGCACCGTCTATGCCGTGGGCCAGTGTAACCTGCGAATCGCCGGCGACACCAAGGTTGGTCCCTCGGTGGACATGAAGTTCGGTTTTGGTGCGCAGATCGTCGTCGGCCTGCCGGTGGTCGGCAATGTCAGCGTGCTTTACATGATCGGTGTCGAGATTCATGCAAGCTCGCAGGCGCTCGGCATTTCCGCGTTCCTGCTGTTCCAGGGGCACGCTGAACTCATCGGCGGACTGGTGAGCGTCACCATCACCATCGAGGCCAAAGGCACCGTTCAACGCATTACCGACCAGACTGTCTGCGCGGCGCAAGTGACGTTCGGGCTGGACATCAGCATCTTCCTGGTCATCGACATCAGCTTCAGCACGTCATGGGAAGAGCAGCGAAAGATCGCGTAGCTGCGCATCGATGACCGAGGAGCCGACTCGGCGAGAGAGACTTTGTGCCACCACTGGCCCGCACCTGATGCAACGACCCTGAGGATTCGTAATCATGGAACCGAACCAACGATTTGCCATTCTCACGTTTCCGCAGTACTTCGACGGCAAAGTCCTCGGCGTCAACGTCGTGTTTCTGCCGCGCAACCAGAATCCGCTCCTGAGCGCTATTGACGGGGTGCCGCCATTGGCGGGCGCGACACCCTTCGCCGACGCAAAACTGTCATTCGTCGCCCGGATCGTGAGCGGGCTATCCGGTTTTCCGGGAAGCACGCCGGCGTTGCCCCCCGTGCCGTTGCCGGCGGCGCATCCGACCAAGGCGCGGGCGCTTTTCGAAACACTCGCCCACCAGTTCACGATCAGTAATCTCGGCGTACCGAATACCAATGCGAACGTGAGTCTGGCGACGCACAGCGCCCCGCTCCCGACCACACTGGACAAATCGGTCAAAAAATATCTTCCGCACAGCTATCGGAAATCGTTCAACTTCGTCGCTCCGCGCACGCGGAATGCCGTGACCGACGATTCCTATCATTGCGCCGTGCGGGCGGCAACGCCGAATCCGGGGTTCGTTCCATCGCCAATGGAAATCAGTTGGGGCCAGGTTTTCGCCAGTGCCATTCGGCAACCGCAGTTGGCGACCGCGCTGGGCATGATCTATCAGACCCAAATCACCGTGGACGCCTCGCATTTTCCCGGCGGCGGCTGGCTCTATGTCGATCTCGCCGACGACAGCGACTACAAGGCGCAGCTACGAGTCGACGACACGTTGATTAAGCGCTATGCGGCGCGCATTCCCGTGCTGGAGATCGGCAAACCACGCAGCGTGTTCGGGGCAATTCAGTTCCCCGTGCTAGCCGTGGTGCCAAAGGGCGACTACGACCAGATCTTCCTCGAAGCCGCCGATTACGATGACGGCTTCGCGAAAGTCGTCCACGCGTTTCAGCCGGTGAGCCACAACCTGATACAGGAACAGAGCGACGGCTTTCATCCGACGCAAGAAATCGGCATACGCCTGGGTTGGGATGACGAACAAATCCTGATCTGGTACATCCGGCAACTCGTCGAAGATCCTCTGGTCGGGGCTGGCGAACGCATCGATGCGCCCATCGGCGCATTCGGATACAAGATTGACGTCCGCGAGGACAAACAGCCGCCGGGCCCGTGGGAATCCCTGAACCGAGTCAACAGCAGGGCCGCGCTGACGGTCGTCGATCCGGTCACGAACGGTGTCGTCACCCTGGGCAAGGTCATCGACAAAGAGCTTCCGTATCAAGTCTATCCGGCGCAACTCGACGGCGACCTCGACAAGAACTACTGGCTGCCCATGTACTTCGCCGCCTGGGCCGGCAAGTCGATGGTATTGCCCGACGAGGATGCCTCGGCCCTGTACCAGCATGGGGACGTCAAGGCGAACGGCGACACGCATGTGAGCGACCGACCAAAGAACGGGCTCAACAAAGTCTACGAATCTTTGGGAATCACCACGAATCTGCGCTATGGCGACTCCTACCAATTCCGTATTCGCCTTGGCGACATGAGTGGCGGCGGCCCCGAGTTCCACCACATGCCGCAGGATGAACTGCTCTCGCAAACGACGACCTGCCGCTTCAAGCGCTACGTCGCACCCGACACCGTCCGCATTGACGGCCTGCCGAACAACACCGATGAAATCCTCTTCGCAGACACCAAGCTCACGCTGAAGCGGCCGCTGCTCGGCTATCCATCCGTCGTATTCACAGGCAAGTATGTCACCGACCCCGTCGCCCTGCTACAGGCCGCATCCAACGCCATGCTGGCCAAGGCTTCCCGCGACCAGCAAGCGTTTGGCATCGCCGACCCCGACGTGGACAGTGTGGAAATATTGGTCGAACTACAGACCCTGAAGATGGACAACATGCAGAGCGTTTCTGGCCGCGAGTCGTACATCAAGTTCTATACCACGACGCGAAAGTTTCCCACAGCCTCCAAGGTATTCGAAGACGATCTAGTCGTCCCGCTAGAGTACAAGGACTGCAAGGTGCTGAAGTTCGGCGATCCGGGCGATCTTGGCGATCTCGGTGTCAACCAGGCGCAGCTCGACGCCCTGCCCCAACTCGTCTTGCCGCGGGCGCGAACCATTCGCCTGACCATCCGGCCGGTCTGCCAAGCCAGGCCGGACTACTACGGGCTGGAAGCGACGGACCCCGCATTCAACACGCGCTACGGACGGACGATCCAGTTCCAGTTGCGCGCCGATCCGTTCGCCGACGAAAAGGGACTGCTCAGCCTTGCCCGGCAGGTACGCGGCATCTTCCTCCAACCCGACCCGCCCTTCCTCTTCGACGGCAACCTCGGTGGCCTGCTGCTCGGCAAGGAAGTCGAGAAGGCGCCGGATATGGTGCAACGCCTCGCCCAGCAGCTCGGCGTGGAATCCAAGGGCCTGTCGTTGGTGGCGAAGAAGGGCCAGCGCGTGCAGTTCGGTTGCTCTCATCGCATCCGCCACACGCTTTCCCCCGACAACTCGATCATCACCTTCGCAAGCAAGGGCGATCTTGCGCATCACTGGCTATGCTGCCTCATGCTGGACATGGACCGCGACTGGACCTGGGACGGTCTCACGGATCGCAGCTTGGTGATCGATCGCACGAAGCACTTCAAAGAAGACGATGTCGCGACCGAAACCGAGAAGACACCGGGAATTGGCGACATCGAGATCAAGAGGACGGCTCCGTTCACCGCGTTGATTGAACCGGATCGCAGCCACACCACCATCATCTTCATCGATGCGATCGAACCCAAGAACGAAAGGATGCAACTCCCGCCGCACGCCACGGAGCCGCGATTCCCGGATGTCATTCACGTGGAGTACACCGTCAGACCGGCATACAAGAACCCGCTGCACGCCGCCACCGACGACGACTACGTACTGCCGCTCGAATTGCCAATCACCACACCACCGGCACAGATCCCCAAGATCGTGTCCGCGGGGCTGGCATTGTCGCCTTATGTCACCAAGGACAGCTATTCCGAGACCGAGCCGCGCCGGCGCTTCTTATGGATTGAGTTCGACGAACCCGTGCGCGATCCAAAAGACACCTACTTCGCGCGCGTGCTCAGCAACGCGCCGGACCAGTTGATCAGCAACAACAGTCCGGAGCTGCTTGTCGCGCCAGACGAATCGTCGTTACCCGTCGACGCCGAGTACATTCGCGTTATCACTAACAACCAGCCAAACGACGACGCTGGACTGGATGCGATGCAACCGATGGAAAGATCCATCGGCAAGGACAAGGACGCCGACCGGTTCTATCTACTGCCCCTACCCTCCGGCCTCCATCCGGAATCGGCCGAGATGTTCGGCTTCTTCACTTACGAGATCCGCGTTGGCCACTACCGCTACACCGACAAGACCCCGCTGCATGCAAAGGGCGATCATGTATGGACGTCCGCGCAGGGGCGCTTCGGCCGACCGCTACGCGTAGCTGGCGTCCAGCATCCGGCACCCACGCTTACCTGCACCGTCAATCGCGACGAGGAGAAGCTTTACGTCACCGCGCCCTACGCCGTCGCCGTACACAATGGCAGGAACGTCACCGCCGATCCGCCGCGCACTGAAGTCTGGGCCTTGCTCTACGCCCAGGTGAAGCAAGCCGACGGCAAGGAATTCCGCAACGTCCTGCTTGACGATCTCGTTCTCTCTCCAAATGTACGAGTTGAGCACGACAGGACCGCCCGCTGGAAATGGAAGTACACCGCCGAGGAGCGCAACACGCTGAAGCGAACCGCCGTCCGGTGGTTCAAGGATGACACTACATACACCGAGTTCCAACACGCCTTCAAACTGGCCGATTCATCGACCGTGAACAAGGACGCAACGAAGTTCGGGACCACCATCTGGCTCAACGACGACGTGACGCGGATGTTGGCGCAATACGGCCTACCGGCCGACTCGGCGCTCAGCGTCCTGTGTGTCGAAATCCTGCCGCGCATCACCAACGTTTTCGACCATGTGAGCGCCTTGCACAAACGGGACGTACGCGAAAAGATGCGGGCGATGATGGATAGCTCGAACTTCCCATCCGACGGCGCCATCGCGGAAGAACTGGCAACGAGGAGCATCGCATTGAAATCGATCCGCTTCGATGAGGATCGGCCGCTGAGCGATCAATTGGGTCACTACCGGATACTGCGGACTTCGCCGCTGATGAAGGTTCCTTACGTGTGTTGTCCGTCTCCGTGAGACCGGCGCCAAGGGAAGGGGCACCACCGAGCAGTGCTTGGTGGCGGCGGGACGATTAACAAGCGCGCGGAATCACTCCGACTCGCGCTTGCAGTGCCCCTGCTTCTCGAACCAGTAAACCACGTTGCCGGCGACGACGATGCTACCGGAAATCACGGCGCTCGCCGCGAGGGTCGCCGCTGCCGCCACGACCAACACTGCGCACTCGTCGTTGGTGCAGCGCTGTATGGATGCAATCTGCACCGCCTGAAGGTCCATCCGCCGGCTCACCACGCGACAGTCCGGATCGTAGACCTCGAACGTGTGCGGTACGACGATGCAGGACTGAAGCATCGGCACCGCCAGCCACGGCAACAGGCGGTGTCGGAAAACGCGAGTGAGGTTCGCCGACATCGATTTTAGTAGGCGTCCAGTGTCGAGGCCTGATCGAACAGCGACAGTGTCGTGTTCTTTGCGGTCTCGATGTCCCGGTTGCTGCCGTCTTCCGCCAGCAGCGCTGCCGCCGTGCACAAGCTCCCGGCCCGCACACCCAGCAGGCGCAAGCGCTGGTCGAGCGGCACGCGCTTGAGACACTGGCCCGCGGCACGGCGAATCTCGCCAGCGTCGTCGGTGTGGCTCGGCAGCGTCAGCGCACGCGTGACGATCCGGAAATCGTCGTAGCGCAACTTCACGCCGATCGTCTTGCCGAGATAGTGCTTCTTCTGCAAGTCCTGCGCGAGCTGGGTGCACAGTTCGGTAAAGATCTGGCCCAGTGCATCCCGGTCCCGCCGCGGATGCAGATCGCGCTCGAAGGTCGTCTCGCGGCTCAGGGACTTCGGTTCGCTGTAGGTCACCACCGGCCGATCATCGATGCCCAGCGCCGCCTCGTGCAGCCAGGCGCCGTAGTGCGGCCCGAAATGCCGGACCAGCAGCGCGACGTCCGCCGCGGCGAGCTCGCCAATGGTGTGCACGCCCAGGTTCTCCAGACGCGCCGACGCCTTGGGGCCGATGCCGTTGATGCGCTTCGCCGGCAAGGGCCAGATGCGCGCCGGGATGTCGTCGGCGGTGAGGATCGTCAGCCCGTTCGGCTTCTCCAGATCGGAGCACAACTTCGAGAGCAGCTTGTTCGGCGTGATGCCCATCGAGCAGCTCAAGCCGGTGGCGGCCGCTACGGCGGCCTTGATGGCGCGGCCCAGCGCGCGCACGCCGGCGTACGCGTCGGCGTCGCCGGTGTCCTGTGCTCCGGGCAGGTCGGTCAGATCGAGATAGATCTCGTCGATGCCGCGATCCTCGATCAGCGGGGCGAGGCTCGCGACGGCCGCCTTGAACGGCCGCGAGTACTGGCGGTATTCGTCGAAGTCGGCGGGCAGCAGGATGGCATCGGGTGCCAGCGCCGCCGCCTTCATGAGCCCCATGCCCGAGTGCACGCCGAGCGCCCGCGCCTCGTAGGTGGAGGTGGTGATCACGCCGCGCCCGACATAGTCCTTCAACTGCGCGTAGCGTCGCGCACCATCCGCGCCGAGGGTCGGCTGATGCTGCTGGCGGCCGCCGACCACGACCGGACGACCGCGCAGTTCCGGATAGCGCAGCAGTTCCACGGAGGCGTAGAACGCATCCATGTCGAGATGCGCGACCCACCTCATTTCCACATCGCCCGCATCTTTGCGGCCAGGTCGATCGCGGCTTGGCGCGACTCGGCCGTTGCGCTGGCCGGTGCCGGCACCGGCCACGACACCTGCTCGAAGCACGGCAGGGCGGCGTTGGGAATGAAGCGGGTGCGGCTGCCATAGACATGCCGGTCGCCCAAGCCGCCTTGCTGCGTTACATGGAAACGCTGCGGCACGACGATGTCGAGCTGGTCCCTCGCCCGCGTCATGGCGACGTAGAGCAGCCGGCGCTCCTCCTCGATCTCCTGCGGACTGCCGGTTGCCATGTCGGAGGGCAGGCAGCCGTCGACCGCATTCAGGAGCGTCACGGCCGTCCACTCCTGCCCCTTGGCCGAATGGATGGTGGACAGGATCAGATAGTCCTCGTCGAGCAGCGGAATCCCGGCCTGGTCGCTAGTCGCTTCGGGCGGATCGAGCGTAAGTTCGGTAAGGAAGCGCTCCTGGCTCGGATAGGTTCCGGCGATGCGGGCCAGTTGTTCGATGTCGCCCTGACGGATCGCGGCATCCTCGTAGAGGTCTTCCATGCGGGCGAGATACCACTGGCAGGCCAGTTCGAAAGCGGCGGGCCAGGCCACGCTGCGCAGGCCAATGGCTTCGATCAGAGCGGCGAACTCCTGCCATGACCCGCGCACGCCTTCCGGAACCGGCTGCTCGGCGAGCAGCGCGCAACCGGCCGGCGCATTGGCGACGTTGTCCAGAATGCGAGCGGCGGTCTTGGGGCCGACGCCGGCCAGGAGCTGGACGGCGCGGAAACCCGAGACCCGGTCGCGCAGGTTCTGTGCCCAGCGCAATACCGCCAGCACATCCTTGACGTGGGCAGCTTCCAGGAACTTGAGGCCACCGAACTTCACGAAGGGAATGTTGCGACGGGTCAGTTCCAGTTCGAGCCGGGCGCTGTGGCTGGAGGCGCGGAAGAGCACCGCCTGGCTCTTGAGCCTGATGCCCTCTTCGCGCCGTGCCAGCACCTGTTCGACGACGTAGTTCGCCTGATCGGCATCATCGCGCACCGCAACCAGGCGGGGACGCTGCGACGAGACCCGTTCGGTCCACAGGTCCTTGGTGTAGCGCTCGCTGGCCAGAGCGATCACGGCGTTGGCCGCATCCAGAATCGGCTGCGTCGAGCGGTAGTTGCGATCGAGCGTAACCACCTGGGCCGGCGGATCGAAGTGGCCGGGGAAATCGAGGATATTGCGCACCGTCGCGCCGCGAAAGGCGTAGATGGACTGGGCATCGTCGCCGACCACCGTCAGCCCTTTGCCGTCCGGTTTCAGGCCGAGCAGGATGGCTGCCTGCAGGCGGTTGGTGTCCTGGTACTCGTCGACCAGCACGTGACTGAACTGCGCGCCGAGTTCCGCCGCCAGCGCAGGTTCCGTCACCATCTGCGCCCAGTAAAGCAGCAGGTCGTCGTAGTCAAGCACCTGCTGCGCCTGCTTGGCTTCGACGTAGGCGAGGAACAGGCGTTGCAGGTCTTCAGCCCACTCGGCGCACCAGGGAAACGACGTTTGCAGGACGGCAGACAGTTCGGCCTGCGTATTGACCGCGGCGGAGTAGATCGCGAGGCAGGTACCCTTGAGCGGGAAGCGTTTGGCCTTGGCCGAGAAACCCAGGTCGTGGCGAACCAGGTTCATGAGATCGGCCGAATCCTCGCGGTCGTGGATGGTGAAATCGGGTGACAGGCCGATGCGCCCGGCGTAGTCGCGCAGCAGTCGGGCGCCGACGCTATGGAAGGTGCCGGACCAGGGCAGCAGCGAACCGCTCATGCCGGACCGGCCGCTCGACACGTTGGCAATGCGAGTGACGCGCCGGATCATCTCGTCCGCCGCCCGCCGCGAAAAGGTGAGCAGAAGGATACGGCCCGGATCGGCGCCCTGGGCGACGAGATGGGCAACCCGATGCGCGAGCGTGCTGGTCTTGCCGGAACCCGCACCGGCAATGACCAGCAACGCCCGGTCGGCATCCGGCCCGGCCTGGCCGGTGCCGAACTGAACGGCTTCGCGCTGCGCCTCGTTGAGCCGCGTCAGGTCGAGTTGGGCAGAGGAACTGGTGACCATGATTCCGGAACAGGGTGACTTTGACCTTGATGAGGGGCAATGCGATAGCTGGACATCCTTACAGTATCACACTCGGTCGATTGTGACCACGGGGTGGCCAGCGGTTACGCCTTGTCAATCCAGCGAAGTCAGGCGGGGTCGAAACGCACGCTTGCGCAATGAAACCCGATCAGGCATGGCGGTCGGATTGCAGGTGCCGACGCAGCCAGTCGAGGAAATCGGGCTCACTCATGGGATGCCCGAAGAGATAGCCCTGCACGGCCGCGCAGCCCTCTGCGCGCAGCCTTTCCCATTGGCTTTCCGTCTCCACGCCTTCGGCGATGACGTCGAGGCCCAGGCTCTTGCCGAGCGCGATGACGGCCTTGCAGATGGCGGCATCGTTCGGATCGGTCAGAACGTCATTGACGAAGGAGCGGTCGATCTTGATCTGGTCGAGCGGCAAGCGCTTCAGGTAGGAAAGCGAGGAATAGCCGGTGCCGAAATCGTCGAGTGAGAAACTGACGCCAAGGCCGCGCAGGGCGAGCATTTTGGCGATGGCGTCGTCGATGTCGATCAGCAGCAGGGTCTCGGTGAGTTCCAGCTTCAGGCGCGATGGATCTATCGCGAAGCGTCCGATGGCCGCGCGGATGCGCTCGATGAAATCCTCCTGGCGGAACTGCTTGGCACTGACGTTGACGGCGATGGTCAACGCTGCCGTCTGCGAATCGTTTGCCCACGCAGCCAGGCGCTCGCAGGCCTGCTCGACCACCCATTGGCCGATCGGCTGGATGAGGCCGCACTCTTCCGCCAGCGGGATGAAATCCACGGGCCCCACCAAGCCCCGGGCCGGACTCCGCCAACGGATCAGTGCCTCGACGCCGATGCAGTGGTTGGCGCGATCGACCTGCGGCTGGTAATAGAGAACAAACTCGTTCTCGGCGAGGGCACGATGCAGCTCGCCTTCCATCATCGAGCGGAGATTGATCCTGGCCTGCATGCCGGGATCGAAGAAACGCAGCGTGTTGCGGCCCGCCGCCTTGGCCTGATACATGGCAAGGTCGGCGCGCTTCAGCAGCTCGTCGATCCCCGCCTCGCGCCCGCTGAATAGTGCGACACCGATGCTGGACGAACCGCGGTACTCATGGCTGCCGAGTTGATAAGGCCGATTGAGCGCACCGAGCACCTTGCTGGCGGTGGCTTCGGCCTGTGCCGCGGCTTCTCCGCCGGCTTGGCTCAGGTCCTCGATCATGAGCACGAATTCATCGCCGCCGAGTCGGGCTACCGTATCGCCTTCCCGCACGCAGGCTTGCAGGCGGCCCGCGACTTCGATCAGCAATCGGTCGCCCGTATCGTGGCCAAGCGAGTCGTTGAGCGTCTTGAAGTTGTCGAGATCAAGGAACAGCAGCGCACCGTACCGGCCGTTGCGGCTGCTGGCAGCGACGGCTTGTTGCAGGCGGTCGAGCAGCAGGCGGCGATTGGGCAGGTGCGTCAACGGATCGTAGAAGGCGAGACTGCGGATCTCCTCCTCGGCCGCCTTGCGCGCGGTGATGTCCTGGAATACGCCGACGTAGTGAGTCGTCGCTCCCGTCGCGTCCTTGACGGCGGTGATGCTCAGCCACTCGGGGTAGGACTCGCCGCTGCGGCGGCGATTGATGACTTCACCTTGCCAGACACCCTTGGCCAGCAGTTCCGCCCACAGCGCCCGATAGAAAGCCGCGTCATGGTGATTGGACTTGAGCACCGCTGGCGTACGACCAACGACTTCAGAAGCGGAATAGCCGGTGATGTCCGTGAATGAAGGATTGACGCGCAGAATCACGCCGTGCGCATCAGTGACCATGATGCCTTCCAGGGTCAGGAAGGTTGTGGCGGCGACGCGCAGATTCTCTTCCATCGCCTTGGCGTCGGTGATGTCGGCAATAAAGCCGTACCAGGTGACGACCCCATTATCGAGTTCCGGCATGGCTTCGACCAGCAGCCACTTGACCACCCCGTCGGGGCGACGGATGCGGTAGTCGATGCGCCACAGTTCAAGCGACTCGGCCGAAGCATGGAGTGATGCGAAGAACCTGTCCTTGTCCTCAACAAGCGCCATGTCGCGAATCACGTCGGCACTTTCCCTGACAGCCTCGGGCGCAACGCCATAGATATCGAAGAAGGCTTCGCTGGCGAAGGGAAAACACCCGTGGCCGTCCGGGAACAACCGATACTGGAAGACGACACCGGGCACATGCGAGACGATCTTGCGCAAGCGTTCGTTGGCGGCATGCTCGGCCGCCCGTTCTTCCTCCGCCACGATGCGCACCAGCAGGCCGTTGAAGGCGTTGACCAGTTGGCCGACCTCGTCATTGCGCCGTACCGGCAGCGGTTGTCGCGCCAGCGAGCCATCGCCCATCCGGGTCAACAAGCTCCCGGCTTCGCGCACCGGCCGAAACTGGCGCCGCAACCACCACCAGGTCAACCCGCCAGCCAGCAGGGTGAGCAGCAGAGCCGCGACGAGCAAGCGCCGTTGCATGTTGGCGACCGGCGCCAAGGCTTCCTCCGCGGGCAGCACGGACTGCATCAGCCAGCCCGTGGACGGAATCCGCTTGCTCGATGAGAGTTCCAGAACCCCGCGCGAACTCACCGCCAGGCCCGATCCCTCGTAGCCATCGATGTAGCTGTCATACACTGGATTGACCCCGGCTGGCGGCCCGACCTGCATGACCCGCCGCTTGTCCGACGAGGCAACGTACATGCGGCTCTTTGGCGCGGTAACGAAGAAGTCGCCGGTTGCCCCGTACTTGGCCGCACCCACCGTGTCGAGAAAGTTCGGCTCGGCCAGGTTGGTAATGCCCATGACCAGCCCCCGCACGCGCCCTGCCGAATCGCGGATCGGCGAAATGACGGAGACGACTGGCTGGCCTGTTGCCCGGCCAACCAACGGATCGGTCACCATCGTCCGGCCCTGTTCCAGCGCCGTCCGGACGATTGGCAAGTCGTGATAATCCATCCCGGCGCGGTTCAATTGCGCGGGCACGCTGGCTCGTGCAATCCCGTCGGCATCGAGGATCATGACGCCCCAGTTGAACATCCGGGGCAGGATCATCACGTCTTCGAGGAAACGCTGCTGCTGGTCAAACCGCGCGCCGGAGCGCGACCAGCGGCCGGCAAGCTCCTCGATGGCAGCGATCCGCTCACTCAAGGAGCGATCGACCTCCTTGGCGGCGAGCGACACCGCGGAAAACTGCTGCGCCGAAATCGCCGCTTCCATTTCGCTTCGCAGCATGCGGCTGGTAAGCAGCGTGATGAACCACAGCGTCAGCAGAACCGCCAGCAGCATGCCGAGGGTGATCCGCGTCCGCAACGATGCCCAGTCAAACAGTTTCATTTTTGTTGATTTCTCTCGCGGGAAACTGCGTGGAGCAGGAAACAACTAGAGCGGCTATTGTCTTCGTCGCTTGATGCGTTGGCAACTCCTCGAGCATAGGCTGAGTCGTTGATGTGCGGTCCCGCGTGCGCTCCGAATCAAGACGTGCGAAAGTCAGCCGTGGCGGCACGGCGTCTCGTCAGGACCAGTCGGCAATGGCGTGCAGCGTCAGGCAACGCGACCAACGCATTCCGGGCGCAAACGGCGATGCGCCCTGCCCCCCGCAAAACAGTCACCCCCCAAGCAGGCCCTTTAGCCCCAGGTAGGTGGAAGCAACCGTAGTACCTGTGGCGGCGAGGACGGTACTGATTTCTTTGGCACGATTGGCAACGGCTTGCAACTTTTCGGCACCTGCCTGCCCGCTCGACAATACCTGCGCGATCTTGAGCGCAACACCGCGCACTTGCTCCAACTTGAGTCCCACGTGTTGGCGAACCCAGAGCGCATGACCAATGATTGCGCCGGTGATATAGCTCAATCCGATACTGGCCGCATATTCCAGGAATTCGCGCCACTCGCGCAACCCGTTCGGAAGAATTGGCGTGCCGTCCAGCGTGGCGGTCAACGCACTCATCCCCAGAACAGCCAGTATCGAGAGAACGACAGTCATCGTCGCAAGCGCCCATAGAGGTTGCTTTGCTCGTGCCGTCAGTAGAAGCGAAAACGGCAAAGGGACCAGCAGCGACACAACGCGCAGGTAAAGCACGTTCAGGTCGAGAATCACCACGATCAAGCCATGTGCCATGAGCAGCAGGATCAGAGGCAACACCCAGGAAACAAATAGCGCCGATCGTGTCGGCGTGGCCGATAGGCTCTCGACCAGCGGTGCCTGCGCAGCGGCCGCGATGGTTTCGATGTCTCCGGAAGGAGCCTGGTGCTGAACCAGCAATTCATCCTGATTGGCGATTCTCGCCTCGAGTTCCTGAATTCTTGCCAGCAGGGACTTCAACAGCTGTATGTCCCTTCGACACACAGGACAGACAGCCGCCTCGTCGTTAATCTCACTGACACAGCACGGGCAACGCACGGCTTACTTGACCACGCTCAGGTTGAATACGAGGCTCGACTGCCGGCCTTCCGTGTCATTAACGGTCACTCGTATCTGGTGCTCGCCGGGCGGCACCTCGGCCGACGCCAGTTCGACGCCCTTATCTGTCAGCCCGGCCTTGACCCGGTCAGCCAGTTC
>PMIH01000270.1 GCA_003158255.1 Rhodocyclaceae bacterium | reverse complement strand
TGGTGACGCAGGCCTGATTATCCAGTCCGCTCTCGTCGAGGGGGCGAACGGTCGATGATGAAGATGGCAGTGCCGGTCATCGGCGACATCGCCTGGCCGCTGGCGTTGGCGATCGCCTGGTTGGTCGGCGAGTTCGGCCATCGTTGGTTGAGGCTGCCGCGCATCAGCCTCTATGGCCTGATCGGTTTTCTGCTGGCCGCCAGTCAGGGCGGTTTCCTGCCCAATCCGTCTGGCGGGCCGGTGGCGCTGCTGGCCGATGTCGCCTTCGGCCTCATCCTTTTCGAACTCGGCTACCGCATCAACATGGGCTGGATCCGGGCCAACCCGTGGCTTGGGCTCACCAGCGTCGTCGAAACGGCGGCGACATTCGGGCTCGTGTTCGCCGTCGGCCGCTGGTTCTCCGTGCCGCTGATCCCGACGCTACTGCTGGCTGCGATCGCCATGTCGACCTCGCCGGCGGCCGTCGTCCGCGTTGCCAACGAGCTCCGCAGTTCCGGCCAAGTGACTGACCGAACCTTGCACCTTGCCGCCTTCAATTGCGTACTTGCTGTAGTGGTGTTCAAGATCATCGTCGGTTACTGGGTCCTGTCCGGCAGCGGCGGCATCTTTCTGGCCATCTGGAACAGCCTGGTCGTGCTGGTCGTGTCGGCCGGGATTGGCGCCCTGTTCGGTGTTGCCGTGCCGGGCCTGCTGCGAACGGTCGGCGGCATCGAACGCAACGCGACCGTGGCCTTCGCGCTGGCCGTTCTGCTGCTTACCGCGGTGACGCACGTTTTCAAGTTCTCGCCGTTGCTGGCGGCGCTAGCTTTTGGTCTGGTCGCGCGTCATCGGCGCGTTGTCCTCTCGCAGGCACAGCGCAATTTCGGCGCCCTCGGCGATCTGCTGACACTGCTGTTGTTCGTCTTCGTCACCGCGACGCTGGACTGGCGGCAGGTCGTCGCCGGTCTGCCGATGGCACTCGCCGTCATCGTCGTCCGCATGGCCGCCAAGGTCGGCGGGACGACGGTGTTTGCCCACTTGAGTGGCATCTCGTGGCGCAAGGGTTTCTTCAACGGCTTGGCGCTGACGCCACTGTCGGTGTTCGCCGTGCTGCTGCTTGAACAGACGCGGCACCTCGGTTTGGCGCTGATGGACGACGTGGCCGCGCTGGCCGGAATCGTCCTCGTGCTTGAGATGGTCGCTCCGCTGGTCACGCACTGGGCGCTGATCTGGGCCGGCGAAGTGCCGCGGGCCGAGGAGCGCTGATCATGCCACTGGGACCCTTCAAGGCGTCGTCCGCGCTGACCATGGGCGTGGAACTGGAACTGCAGCTGGTCAATCCGACCGATTTCGATCTTTCCGATTCGGCCGCCGACATTTTGCACCTGCTCGACCGCAAGCCGTTCCCGGGCGACGTCAAGCCCGAGATGACGCAGAGCATGATCGAAATTTCCACCGACGTGCATTTCCGTCACGACGAATTGCTGGCGCAGTTACAGCGCATGCGCAATGCCCTGCTGGCGGCGGGCGACCGTCTCAACGTCGCAATCTGCGGTGGCGGCACGCACCCGTTTCAGCGCTGGTTCCATCAGCGCATTTTCGAGAAGCCGCGCTTCCAGCAGCTCTCGACGCTCTACGGCTACCTGGCCAAGCAATTCACCGTGTTCGGCCAGCACGTGCACATCGGCTGCGCGTCCGCCGATGATGCGTTGGTGCTGCTGCACGGACTCAATCGCTACCTGCCGCACTTCATCGCCCTCTCGGCGTCGTCGCCGTATTCGCAGGGGGTCGACACGCTGTTCGATTCGGCGCGGCTGAACTCGGTGTTTGCGTTTCCGCTTTCCGGCCGCGCGCCGTTCATCCTCGACTGGCAGCAGTTCGAGAGCGGCTATTTCGCCAAGATGGAAAAGACCGGCGTCGTCAACAGCATGAAGGATTTCTACTGGGACATCCGGCCGAAACCCGAGTTCGGCACCATCGAGCTGCGCGTCTGCGACACGCCGCTGACCGTCGAGCGCGCCGCCGCGCTGGCCGCGTACCTCCAAGCGCTTTGCCGCATGCTGCTGGCGCGGCGCGAACCGCTGCCGGTGGAGGACGACTATCTGGTCTATAACTACAATCGTTTTCAGGCCTGTCGTTTCGGGCTGGACGGCGTCATCATCCATCCGCGCACGTCGGAGACGATGTCGCTGCGCGAGGACATTCTTGCGACGCTGCGCCGGGTCGAACTCGACGCCGAGGTGCTGCGCAGCCGGCCGGCCCTCGACGAGATTCGCGCCATCCTCGGCCAGTCCGGCAACGATGCCGCCTTCCTGCGCCGCGAGTGTGCGGAAGAAGGCGGCGTTCAGGGTATGGTGGAGGCGGCCGTGCGCCGCTTCCGGCAAGGAGATGAGCCATGAGTTTCGGTCGTCGTCGTCCCATTCGCATTGGCCTGTCGGCCCGCATCTTCCATCCCGAGCTTGGCGCCAGCGGCATTCGCACCAAGACGCTGCAGGTGCTCGAACAATCGGTCGCGCAGTGGGTGACCGCGCGCGATGTCATGGTGCTGATGATCCCGTCGGTCGTGCAGGACGGCATGCTCATGCGCAGCAATATCCGGCTGCGCGATTACGCCGAATACCTTGACGGCCTGCTGCTGCAAGGCGGCGCCGACGTCAGTCCGAAAGCCTACGGCGAGGAGCCGCTGAAACCGGAATGGAGCGGCGATCCGGTGCGCGACGCTTACGAAGTCGAACTGCTGCACGAGTTCATGGAGGCGAAAAAACCGGTGCTGGGCGTCTGCCGGGGTATGCAACTCATCAACGTCGCCATGGGCGGTTCGCTCTACCAGGATCTGCCGACGCAGCGCCCGGGGCCGGTTGCGCATGAAAGTTCGGACTACGACCGCAACATTCATCCGATCGCGTTCGCCGAAGGTAGCCAGCTCGCGCGCTGGTACGGCGGCGCCGCGGGCGGGCGCGTGATCTCCATTCACCATCAGGCCGTGAATCGGCTCGGCCGCGATCTCGTTGTCGAGGCGCGCGCCGGGGACGATGAAGTCATCGAGGCGGTCCGTTGGCAGGGCCGCAGCTTCGTCTATGGTGTGCAGTGGCATCCGGAGTTTCATTACCCGTCGATTCCCGATCTGCTTGATTGCAGCGCGATCCTCGATGCCTTCTTGACCGCCGCGCGTTCCTAGCTCGGCGTACCGCGACGACTGACTTTTTGGCGGCTAGCCCGGCGCGATGCCGACGAGGCCGACGAAGGTGAGGTCGGCGTTCAGGTCGGTAAGCGACAGCGTGGTACCGGCATGGGCCTTGCGCGCCAGCGCGACGACATGACGGCCGTTGGCTACCATCACGGCGGTGCGCTCGACGATGTCTTCGGCATCAAGCGGCCAGTTGCGGCCGTGGGTGTCGAGCATGTCGATGCAGGCCGGCAGTAGTCGTTCAAGCGGGCCGCGCGCGTAAATCACCTGTACACCGGCCGTCTCGTGCAACGTCGCCATCACCGGCTGGTCCGGCGTAGCAGGCACTTCGCCGAGCCACGGAAACACCTCGCGCAAGGTTGCCTCGTCGATGCGGCCGAACCGGGCGGCGTTCAGAAGCGCCATCTCCGTAGCGTCGGCCTCGTTGTTGCAAAGCGCGCTGGCGACCAGCACTTCTTTCAGCGCCCAGCCGACGGTAGCCGGTAGATCGGCAAGCCGGATCGTGTTGTTGATGACGCGGTAATGTGCGTTGCCAGCCCAGATTTCGCGCACGGCGGGTTCGAGTTTCAGCGCGGCGTTCATGTCGTCAGAAGGCCTGGTCCCAGCGCATCGACAGCCGGATCGCCGAGTTGATCAGGCCGACCATGCTGTAGGTCTGCACGAAGTTGCCCCAGAGCTCGCCGCTGCGCGTGTCGATGTGTTCGGCGAGCAGGCCGTGGCGGTTGCGGCTGGCCAGCAGTTTCTCGAACAGCGTGCGCGCTTCGTCGCGGCGGCCGATGGCGGCCAGCGCGTTGACATACCAGAAGGTGCAGATCAGGAACGCGTTTTCCGGCTCGCCGAAGTCGTCCTTCTCGATGTAGCGGAAAACGTAATCGCCGCGCTTGAGGTCAGCCGCCACGGCGTCGACCGTCGTCGCGAAGCGCGGATCGGCGGTATCGAGGAAATCGAGTTCGGCCAGCAACAGAAGGCTCGCGTCCATGGCATCGCCGCCGAAGGTGGATGCGAAGGCTTTCCGCGCATCGCTCCATGCGTGGCGAACGGTGGTCTCGTGGATGCGTGTCGCGTGCGTCCGCCAGTAGGCGGCGCGGCCCGCGAGATCGAGGTGGTGGGCGATCCGCGCCAAACGGTCGCAGGCGGCCCAGCACATGACGGCCGAGAAAGTGTGTACGCGAGCGCTGCCGCGCAGTTCCCAGAGTCCGGCGTCGGGTTGGTCGAAGTTGCGCGCGGCCAATTCGCCGAGCGGCTCAAGTCGCAGGAACAGCGCCTCGTCGCCGCGGCGGGTCAGCCGCTGGTCAAAGAAGATGTGCGTGGCCGCCAGGATGGCGGAACCGTAGACGTCGTGCTGGACCTGCCGATAGGCCTGGTTGCCGACGCGCACCGGCCCCATGCCGCGGTAGCCTGGCAGGGCCGGCTCCACGCGCTCTTCGATGTCGGTGCGGCCGTCGATGCCATAGACCGGTTGCAACGGCTGGCCGGCGGCGTTGGCAGCGATATTGACGATGTAGGCGAGGTAGCGCTCCATGCTGTGCGTGGCGCCGAGGCGGTTGAGCGCGTTCACGACGAAGTAGCCGTCGCGTAGCCAGCAATAGCGGTAGTCCCAGTTGCGGCCGCTGTCGGCGGCTTCGGGCACCGAAGTGGTCATGGCGGCGATGATGGCGCCAGTGTCGTCGTAGGCGTTGAGCTTCAGCGTGATGGCGGCGCGGATCACCGCCGCCTGCCATTCGTAGGGAATGGCCAGCGACCGGACCCATTCGCGCCAGTGCTGCGTCGTCTCGTCGAGAAAGCGCCGGCCGACTTCTTCGGCGCCTTCCGGTACGGTCTCGTCGGGGCCGATGAGCAGGGTGATCGTATCTTCGAGGAAGAAGGGCGTTTCCTGGCGGATGGCGGTGATGGAAGCATCCGTCGTGAGCCGCAGCGTCAGTGCCGGCATCACGTAGCGGACATGGTGGCTGCCGCAGGTGACCTCGGGTCGGCCGCTGCCGTGGCCGCAGGCCGGACGCAGCCGCAAAGTCAGTCGTGGCGAGCCGCCGAGTCGCTTCACCTGCCGCACGAGCATCATCGGCCGGAACATGCGGCCGTACTGGCCGAAGCGTGGCGCGAAGTCGGTGATTTCGACGGCGCCGCCGTGGCGATCGTAGAGCCGCGTCACCAGGATCGCCGTGTTCTCGAGGTAGTGCTGCTCGGCGCGTTCGAAGTCGACCAGGTCGACGGCGAAGATACCCAGATCGTCATCCTGCCGGAGCAGCGCGCAAAAAATGGGGTCGCCGTCGAAGCGCGGGAAGCAGCCCCAGACGATGCGGCCGACGCCGTCGACCAAGGCGCCGATGCTGCTGTTACCGATCAGCGCGAGATCGAGCGTGGCCGTTGTCACTGCGCCAGCACGTCGGCTAGCCACGCGCGCACGGCGGCGACGTCGGGCAGCCGGTAGCGGGCGCAGGTTTCCTCCGCGCCGACTTTCACCGAGATGCCGTCGACGCGGTTGATGGCGGCAAAGCCGTGCTCGTCGTTGAGGTCGTCGCCGATGAAAACGGGACGCCGGCCCTTGAACGGCGCTTCGGTCAGGTATTCCTCGATGGCGGTACCCTTGTCGAAGCCGGCGGGCTTGGCCTCCACCACGCACTTGCCTTTCTGGATGATCAGATCGTCCGGGTTCTCTGCGACGAGCCCTTCCATCAGCGAGTTGGCATAGTCTTCGAGTTCCGGCTGCTGGCGATAGTGCAGGGCGAGCGTGAAGCCCTTGTCCTCCAGCAGCAGGCCGGGATACTTTTCCAGCGCCGGTGCCAGTGCCGCATGGATCTTGCGCTTGGTTTCCGGCGGCGTCGCGTGCAGCCACAGACGGCCGGTGGCGTCGCGCCGCTCCAGGCCATGCTGGCCGGCTCGCGGCAGGCGCAGGTTGCCCAGTCGCCGGTCGAGGTCGGAAATGGCACGACCGCTGACCAGCGCCACGGCGCCGCCGCTGGCGCGGTGCAGGCGTTCCAGCAGGCGCAGCAAGTCCGCATCGACGCGCACGGCATTCGGCGTTTCGGCAATCTCCAGCAGGGTGCCGTCGACATCGAGGAAAAAGGCGCAATCGACGTTGGGGGTGGGCGGGTGATTTTCGCGATCTTTCATTGCTTGCATGATGTGTCCTAAAGGGATGAGGCGCCTGCCGCCGGTCTTTCCAGCAGGCGGCCGCGTCGGCGCATGGTGGCGGCATCGAGCAGCATGCGGCCGGCCCAGCGGTAGACGTTGAATTCGCGCACCAGGTCGCGCATCAGGCGCATGCGGTCGCGCTGTTCGGCGGCCGGCATGGTGAGGGCGAGGTGCAATGCCGCCGCACACTGGTCGGCGTCGTATGGATTGATGATCAGCGCTTCGGGAAGTTCCCGCGCGGCGCCGGTGAATTGCGAGAGGATCAATACGCCATGCTCGTCGTCGCGGGCGGCGACGAATTCCTTCGCCACCAGATTCATACCGTCGTGCAGGCTGCTGGCAAAGCAGAACTCGGCAGCGCGGTAGTAGGTGTAGACCACGCGTGGCTCGTGATGCTCGACCTTGAGGATGATGGGCGGTGGCACGTCACGGCCGAAACGCTCGTTGATGCGCGCGGCCAGCGCGCGCACCTGGGCTTCGTGGTTCTGGTATTCGTCGATGCGGGTGCGGGTCGGCGCGGCGAGCTGGATGAAGGTGAAGCGGCCGATCCACTCGGGTTTGGATTCGAGCAGTCGCTCGATCGCCCGGAAGCGTTCCATGATGCCCTTGGTGTAATCGAGCCGGTCGACGCCGACGCCGACTAGGTGCTCGGCGGGCAGGCCGTTGGCCAGGCGAATGTCGGCCCGGCATTGCGCCACGGGGGTCGCCAGCATGTCCTCGTCCGGCGGCCAGGCGATGGAAATCGGATAGCGGCGCACGGCAGTCAGCTTGCCGCCCAGCGAAACGGTGAACGACTCGCGGTCCACCCGCGCTTCGAGGAAGCGGTCGACCGTATCGACGAAGTTGTTGCAGTGGAACTGCGTGTGGAAGCCGAGGATGCTGCTGCCGAGCAGGCCGGAAATGATTTCCTCGCGCCACGGACAGATGGCGAACGATTCCGGGTTCGGCCAGGGGATGTGCCAGAAGGTGATGATGGTGGCGTCGGGCAGTTGCTCGCGGATCATGCGCGGCGCCAGCGCGAAGTGGTAGTCCTGGACCAGCACGATGGGATTGCCGGTGCGGGCTTCGGCGACCACGGCACGGGCGAATTTCTTGTTTACCGCCACGTACTGTGCCCAGTCGGCGGAGCGGAAGACGGGGCGCACGTGGGCGATGTGGCAGAGCGGCCAGATGCCTTCGTTGGCGAAGCCGTAGTAGTAGCCGGTTTCCTCCTCCGGCGTCAGCCAGACGCGGCGAAGTTGATAGGCGGGCTTGTCGGGCGGCACGGCGATGCGGTCGCGGTTATCGACCGTGTCGCGGTCGGCCGAGCCGCTGCCATGGGCGATCCAGGTGCCCGAACAAGCGCGCATGATCGGCTCCAGCGCGGTGACGAGGCCGCTGGCCGGGCGCTGGATTTCGATGCCGTCGCCGCGGCGCTGGTGGATGTAGGGCTCGCGGTTGGAGACGACGATGACGTCCTCGCCCCGCAGCTCGCCGTGCAGGATGGCGCGCAGGCTTTCCGGTGTCCAGGTGATCTGGCTTTCGTCGCGCGAGCGGTTCTCGCTTTCCAGTTCCTGGATCAACTGTTGCAGGTCGCGGGCGATGGGTTGGAACTCGGCCGCATTGCCCGTTGCCACGGGTTGCCGCAGCAGGCCTTCGCCGCGCAGCAGCGAGCGCATGCCGGTAACCCAGCCGCGCCACGAGAGCTG
>PMIH01000020.1 GCA_003158255.1 Rhodocyclaceae bacterium | reverse complement strand
GGGCACCGGGGCTTTGCTGCGGGCTTCGTGGTGGCGGCTCACCGGGCGGCGCTTCGATGTTCTCGGTGTCATGCGCGGGTTCGGCGAGCGCACGATGGCGCTGGTCACGAAGATTCCCGCCCGCCGGATCATCGTCCATGATGCCCGTCTGGCCTCGGTGGCCACCGAGGTGGCCGCGGTCGATCGGGAAGCGTCAGCCGAAGATCCCCACTGCGGTCCGGCCTTGCGGGTGGCGCGGACCCTGGATGCTGCCTTGCCCGAACCGCGCAGCATTCGCTTTCCGGAACTAAGTCGGCGCTGGCGAACTTCCCCGAAGCGGAACATCGTCATTTGCCCGCTCTCCGACGAACTGCGCCGCAACATTCCCGCGCCGTCGATCGAGGCTTTGTATGCTCAGCTGAAGGTGCGCCATCCGGACCGGGAAGTATTGGTGCTGGTGCGCGAGCGCCAGGATATGGCAGTATTTTCCCGGCCGCCGAAGGTGCCGGTGACGGAATTTCACGACATTCCCGGTCTACTCGAACTGCTAATGCAGTCGAGCCAGTTCTACGGAACGGACACCGGGCTCTTGCACTTGGCCATCGCCATGGGACTACCCTGCGTAGTGTTCTTCGGCCCTACCCAACCGCATCGGGTGCTGCCGCCAGATCGGTCCGGCATCGTCGCCCTGCGCGTCCCCGTGCTCGGCGAACGCCATTGCGACGTCAAGTCCTGCACCTCGGCCGTCTGTATCGCGCGGGCCGTGGCCGACCTTGCGGGCACCGAAGCCGGCGAAGCGCTTACGCCCGGTTGTCCGCTGGTGCCGGAGCGCTAAGGGTCGCCCGCACCGCCGCGATCACCTGCGCCGCATCGATGGCCGCGGTGCATGGCTTACCGGGCGTCATGCAATGCCCGTCGATGGGCAGGTAGCAGGGCGCGCAGGGCGGCAGCTCGGGCGCCACTACCGGATGGGTGTTCGGGTAGCAGAGGTTGTGCGCATCGTGAAAGCCGGAGAAGACGACGACCACCGGTTTGCCGAAGGCGGCGCCGCCGTGGCTGACGAGGCCTTCGACGGTCAGCGTCAGCCGGGCACGGGAGAGCACGAACAGCACTTCGCGGACGCTGGTTTGGCCGAGCAGGTCGAGCGTATTGGCCAAGCGCTGTTCGCCGGCTTCGCCGACCTGGACCCAGGGCAGGTCGACGGCATCCACCACCGCCTGGAATCCGGCGTGTTCCCAGTTCTTTACGGCCATGCCGCTGGGTCGGTTGGCGCCGACCGAAGCCTTGACGACGGCATAGCCGGTCGGCAGGTGGGCGAACTTGCGCGCATAGCGTTCGATCTCGCCGGCGTCGAAGTGAATGCCCGGCGTCGCTTCCCGCAGGTGCGGTAAACCGTCGGGCAGGTCGGGAATCATCTGCATGATCCACGGTTTGCCGTAATCCTGGGGAGCGACTTGCCACGGTCGGGTGCCGAGCAGCCACTTTTCCCGGCCGACATGGATCACCCGGCGGCCCCGAAAGTACTTGGCGAAGCTCTTCAGCAGGCTGCGGGCGAGCCGGGGCATGCGCTCGTAGTCGAGGTTGAGCATGACCTGCGGATGGGCGTGGAACAGCGCCGGAAACTTGGAGAACACGATGGCCCGGGTCGGGCGTTCCTGGTTCAGCGCGTCCAGCACCACCGAGATGGCCAGCGCATCGCCCAGTCCCGAGCCGTAGGCGCGGTAGAGGAAGACCCAATTCTTGCGGGCCAGGAACAGGTGTAGCAGGTAGCGGGCGGGCGCGAGCAGCAGATGGCCCAGCCATTCGATGTGCCGCTTGAAAAATTCCTTATCCTTCACGATGCGCGGGATGTACCGGCGGCCGCGGCTGCCAGGCAGGCGACGACGGCCTGTGCCAGCGTCGCTGGGAGCGCCTGCACCACACAGGCGCGGTCGCCGCGCTGGCAGTGGTAGGGCGCGCGGAAGGCATGCGAGCAGGGTGCGCAAGGCAGCTCGGAACGCAGAACGATGGCATGCTCGCCGGTCGGCCGTTGGTCGTCGGCATTGGCGGGACCCATCAGGTCGACAGTAGGCACATCGAAAGTGTCGGCGATATAGGTGACGCCGGAATCGACGCCGAAATAGCCGTCGAGCCGCGGCATAAGCGCCGGCAGCACGTCGAGGGCGAAGGCACCGGCGGCATCGAGGATGCGACCGCGATTGCCGCACTTGGCCAATATTTCGGCGGCGATGGGCCGGTCGGCTGCGGTGCCGATCAGCACCAGGTCGTGGGGCAATGCCGCCAGCAAATTTTCGCATAACTCGGTCAGTTGCTCCGGCGACAAGGTCTTCAACTTGTTGCCGCTGGAGATGCCGATGCCGATACGCGGCGCGCTCCGGCCGCCGAGAAATGCCGAGATCGCCGCATCCGCGTGTGGCGCGGCGCGTAGCGATTTGCGCTGCGTCAGTTGCGTGCAGCCGAGTTGGCGCAGCAGTTCCAGTTCCGTGTCGAGCACGAGTCGGCCGGCACGGTGGCGCTCACGGTGAGTGAGAAAACGGGCGCAGCGATCCAGCGAGCGGCTGGGAAAGTTCGACGACATGGCGGCACGGCGCGGTATGCCTGCCCACAGCGGCAGCAGCAGGAAGGCCGTGTTCGGCGACAGGACGATGCAATCGTCGAAGTGGCCCGCGTGCAATCGGCGCAGCAGGCGCAGTTTGCCGGCGAAACCCCGCCAGTCGGCAGCGGGTACGCTCCATAAATCATCGACGTGCGGGTCGTGGGCCAGCAGGGGCGCGCAGAGCGGATTCACCATCACGGTCAGGTGGCAGTCGGGCCAACTGGCCTTGAGCGAGGCGATCACGGGCGTCGTGCAGACCAGATCGCCTATCTTTGCNNAGGATCGGCGCCGCCAGCCAGGTGAGCAGGACGTAGATCATCAGCGCTTTGCCTCCAGCACCTCGGCAAGCGCGTTCTCGACGCCGGTGACATAACGCTCGATGGCGAAGTGGTCGCGCACGCGCCG
>PMIH01000255.1 GCA_003158255.1 Rhodocyclaceae bacterium | reverse complement strand
GAACACGTCATCAGCGGGCTTCAGTCCGCGTTTGAGGACAAAGGTACCGCCGGTGTTGTCCTGCTCATCAACAGTCCCGGCGGCAGCCCGGTGCAGGCGGGCATCATCAACGACGAAATTCGTCGCCTGCGTGGCATTCATCCGGATATTCCACTGTACGCGGTGGTCGAGGACGTGTGCGCCTCGGGTGGCTACTATGTGGCCGCGGCTGCCGACAAGATCTATGTCGACAAGGCAAGCATCGTTGGCTCGATCGGCGTGCTGATGGATGGTTTCGGTTTCACCGGCACGATGGAAAAGCTCGGCGTCGAACGGCGGTTGCTGACGGCTGGTGAAAACAAGGGTTTCCTTGATCCCTTNNGAAACGCCGGACATGTTTTCAGGGCTGATGTGGACCGGTGCCAAGAGCATCGACATGGGGCTTGCCGACGACTTGGGCACCGTCGATTCGGTGGCTCGCGATGTCATCAAGGCCGAAGATGTGCGCGACTACACCGTGAAACCCAACTTCGCCGAAAAACTGGCCAAGCAGTTCGGCGCCGAAATGGCGGAAAGCGCGACCAACGCCTTGGGGCGGTTCAGCCTGCGCTGAGGAGAAGGAATACCGTAGGTCGCCGATCCAAAGCCGGCGCGGTCGTCCGTTGCCAACCGGAAATCGTGCGCGTTGCCACCATTTCGCTTGGCAGCGTCAGATCCGTGGCAAGGCAGAGGCGGGTGTCCGGCCGGCAGGCGGCAAGCAAAGCCAGGAAGAGGGCATCATTCCGGTAGGGAGCCTCGATGAATAGCTGCGTCTGCCCAAGGCGGTGCGCGTCCCGCTCCAGTTCGACAATGCGCCGACTCCGTTCCGGCTCCTTGGCAGGAATATAGCCGTGGAAGGCGAAACGCTGGCCGTCCAGCCCGGACGCCATCAGCGCAAGCAATAGGGACGAGGGGCCGACCAGCGGCCGAACGGTAATTCCGTATTCGTGAGCCCGCCGAACCAGCAGCGCACCGGGGTCGGCGACGCCCGGGCAACCCGCCTCGGACATCAAGCCGACATCCTTGCCAGCCAGCAGAGGTGTCAGCAGGCGCTCAATGTCCCCCGCGGCAAGCCGCTCGGGCAGTTGCTCGAGCGTGATCTCACGCAGCGGAACGGGATGGCCGAGTCGTTTCAACTCGGCACGTGTGGTCTTGGCGTTCTCGACAATGAAGTGCCCCAACTGGCAGGCGATGTCGCGCGTTGCAGCAGGCAGATAATTTGCCCAGGGAGTATCGCCGAGCGATGATGGAATCAGATAGAGCGTGCCGGGCATCAGGGCAACTCGACGCCTTCGGCCCGCAGCATTCCACACAATGCGATTAGCGGCAGACCGACAAGCGCATTCGGGTCGTCGCCCCGCAGGTACTCAAGCAAGGCGATGCCCAGGCCCTCCGATCGGGCACTGCCGGCACAGTTGAGGGCATCTTCCTTGTCCAAATAACGCAGAATTTCCGCATCGGAAAGCTGCCGAAAGCGAACCTCGGTCGGAATGCCCCGCAGTTGGTAGCGGCCGGTTTTGGCATTGAGCAAGCACAAACCGGTATGGAAAACCACCGCATTTCCACTCATCGCACGAAGCTGGGCGATGGCATTCTCTCGCGTCCCCGGTTTGCCGTAGCAATCTTCCCCTTGGTAAGCCACTTGGTCGGAGCCGACAATCAGCGCATCGGGGAAGCGATCGGCAACAGCGCGGGCCTTGGCGAGCGAAAGTCGCTCAGCGGTGGCTGTGGGAAGTTCGCCGGTAAGCGGAGATTCATCGGCATGCGGAGCGATGGTTTCGAATGGTAGTTGCAGCCTGCCCAACAACTCGCGTCGATAGAGTGAGGTGGAGGCAAGAATCAGACGGGGTAGGCGTTGTGGCATGTTTTTGTTTTGACGGGAAAAGCGTCGGCATGATAACATTCGCCGTTTATGTCGCGCCACGCTGGAAATACATTGCTGTCGGCCATTGATGGTCTTGCGTTTGCCGGCGAAAGCAGGTCGATCGGCGGGCGTGTAGCGATAGCGGACTTAGCAAGGTTGGGTGATGCGCTGACCACAACCGATGGTTCGCTGGAGTGCCGGGTCGATGGCGAGTGCGATGGTGATGGGAAGCTCTGGCTGAACCTGGGTGTTTCCGGACAGCTGGATCTGCGGTGTCAGCGCTGCTTGGCGACGTTGGTATTTCCGCTCGATGTAGAGAGCCGGTTGCTGCTGGTTCCGTCGGGACAGCCTTGGCCGGACGAAGAATTGACCGAGGATGGCTTCGATGCCATTCCGGCAGAGAAGGAAATGGAGTTGTTGCCGCTGATCGAGGAAGAAGTGCTGCTAGCGCTACCTATTGCGCCGCGACACGAGGCCTGCGAAGCACCGGTGCCTGTTGCAGAAGAGTTGGAGTCGTCACCGTTCGCGGTGTTGGCCCAGTTGAAGAAAGGAGTTTGACCATGGCTGTACAACAGAACAAGAAGTCCCCCTCGAAGCGTGGCATGCATCGCGCTCACGATTTCCTGACCAATCCGCCGCTGGCCGTCGAGCCGACCACCGGCGAGACCCACCTGCGCCACCATATCTCGCCCTCCGGCGTTTATCGCGGCAAGAAGGTCGTCAAGGCCAAGGGCGAGTAATTCGTCGAACCGAACGCGGCCGGGTGCTTGGGCACCCGGCCGTTTTCACGATGACGATCACACTTGCCGTCGACTGCATGGGTGGTGACCACGGTCCTTCGGTCACCGTTCCTGCCGTCGTCGATTTCCTCCGTCGGGATCCTGATTGCACTGCCATTCTGGTTGGGCGTGAGGA
>PMIH01000200.1 GCA_003158255.1 Rhodocyclaceae bacterium | reverse complement strand
GTCGTCATCCATGTCGGCCCGCAATTCACCGAGGATCTGCAGCGGGGCCGACCGGCGCCGGTGCAGGTGATTGTCGATGGCCGCAATTCCAACACCGCCATGGTGGCGCTCAATTACGTGCGTACCGTGGTGAATCGCTACAACGACGCCTGGATCGCGAACCATGACTTGCAGGGGCCGCCGGCGCGGCTGGTGATGCGCGCCTGGTTCAATCCGAATCTCGACAGCCGCTGGTTCTTTATCCCCGGTATCGTCGGCATGCTGACCCTGGTCGTCACGATGCTGGTGACCGCGCTGACCGTGGCGCGCGAGCGCGAGCAGGGTACTTTCGATCAACTGCTGGTAACGCCCTTGCGTCCAGCGGAAATCCTGCTCGGCAAGGCGTTGCCGGGTTTTGTCATCGGCGTAGTGCAGGCCACGGTCATCCTGCTGGTGGCCACACTCTGGTTCCGCGTGCCCTTCCTGGGCAGCTTGCCGGCGTTTTACGTCGGGCTCATTCTGTTCCTGCTGTCGGCCGTCGGCGCCGGGTTGTTGATCTCATCGCTGGCGGCGACGCAGCAGCAGGGCCTGCTCGGCGCCTTCCTGTTCATGGTGCCGGCGGTGATCCTGTCCGGTTTTGCGACACCGATTGCCAACATGCCGCAGTTCGTCCAGTGGGTGACGCTGATCGATCCGTTGCGCTACTTCCTGATCATCCTGCGCAAGACCTTCCTGGAGGGCGCCGGTTTCGGCCTGGTGTTCGATCAGTTCTGGCCGATGGCCGTGATCGGCGTCGTGACGCTGGCGTTGGCCGGNNGACGGTGATGCGCCCGTATTCGACCGCGAGATAGCCGGCGAACTGCAGGACCTTAAGCGAGCGATTGACGCGCTGGCGCGAGACGCCGGTGAGGTAGCCGATCTCTTCCTGCGAAATGGCCAGTTGCCGGCTGTTGCCCGGGTACAGGACAGGATTGAACAGGGTGGCCAGGCAGCGAGCGACGCGGGCGTCGGTGTCGAGCAAGCGCTCCGATTCGAGCAGGCCGATGAACTGGCCCAGCCGTTCGTTCAGTTGTACCAGCAGGTAGCGGTTGAAGCAGATGCTGTGGTCGAGCAGCCATTGGAAGGTCTTGCGCTGCATGCAGGCGACGCGCGAATCGCGCAAGGCGATGGCATCATAGCGGCGCAATTCGGTCTTCAGCAGTGAGCCCTCGCCGAACCAGCCGCCGGCGGGCACGCCGGTGAGCGTGGCGGTCTTGCCGCTTTCCAGGTCGCTGGTCAGTTTAAGCAGGCCATCGATGACGCCGAACCAGAAATCGACCGGCTCGCCTTTGCGACAAACCAGACTGCCAACCGGGATATGCCGTTCGACGACGCCGGCTTCGACGCGGGCGAATTCTTCGTCGGAGAGGTCGCAGGCCCAGCGCGAGTCGCGCAAGGCTTCGGCCAGCGACGGCGAGATTTTTGGCGAATTGTCTGCCACGCGACAATTGTAGGCCGAACGGCCACTACAATGATTCAATATAGACCGCATACGGATTACCAAGAGCGGCTGGCAGGAGGAGACAACTCGATGGTCGCAGCGCCGGAGGCACCCGCGATGGGTGCCTCCCTTCCCGACACCTTTCCGCGACTGCTGTTGCAGCATGCGCGCGTGCGCGGCGACCGGCCGGCCATGCGCGAGAAGGACCTCGGCATCTGGCAAAGCTGGAACTGGGCGCAGGTGGCGGACGAAGTGGCGGCCATGGCCTGCGGGCTGGCCGAACTCGGCTTCAAGCGCGGCGACCGACTCGCCATCATCGGCGACAACCGGCCGCGTCTCTACTGGGCCATGTGCGCGGCGCAAACCCTCGGCGGCATCCCCGTGCCGCTCTACCAGGATGCGGTCGCGCAGGAAATGGTGTTTGTCCTTCAGGACGCCGACATCAAGATTGCCATCGTCGAGGATCAGGAGCAGGTCGACAAGCTGCTCGAAGTTCGCGACCAATGCCCGGCGCTACAGCACATTCTTTACGACGAGCCGCGCGGACTGCGCCACTACACGCAAACATTCCTGCATGGCCTCGACGAAGTGCTGGCCATGGGCCGCATCCACAACAAGAACCAGCCCGACTTCATCGACCAGGAGATCGCGCTCGGCAAGACCGACGACGTGTCGGTGATCCTGTACACCTCCGGCACGACCGGCAAGCCGAAGGGCGTCTGCCAGTCGCATCACGCCTTCATCGCCGCTGCGCGCGGCGGCATCGAGGTCGATCGGCTGGTGGCGGACGGCAACATCCTGTCCTACCTGCCGATGGCCTGGGTCGGCGACCACTTGTTTTCCTACGCCCAGGCCATGGTCGCCGGCTTCACCGTGAACTGCCCCGAGTCGGGCGAGACGGTGATGATCGACATGCGCGAGATCGGTCCCAGCTACTACTTCGCGCCGCCGCGCGTGTTCGAGAACCTGCTGACGCAGGTGATGATCCGCATGGAAGACGCCGGCCACATCAAGCGCAGCATGTTCCATTTCTTCATGGCCGTGGCCAAGCGTTGCGGCGCCGAGATCCTCGATGGCAAGCCGGTGGGATTCAAGGATGGGCTGCTTTACGCGCTCGGCAACCTGCTGGTGTTCGGGCCGCTGCGCAACGTGCTCGGCATGAGCCGCATTCGCGTCGCGTATACGGCCGGCGCGGCGATCGGCCCGGACCTGTTCAAGTTCTATCGCTCGATCGGCGTGAACCTCAAGCAGTTCTACGGCCAGACCGAAACCTGCGCAGCGGTCTGCCTACAGCCGGACAGCCAGATCAAGTTCGATTCGGTAGGACCGCCGATGCCGAATGTCGAGGTGAAGATTGCCGCCAGCGGCGAGATCCTCGTCAATGGGCCGATGCTGCTCAAGGAGTACTACAAGCGGCCGGATGCCACGGCGGAATCCATCGACGCCGACGGATATTTTCACACTGGCGATGCCGGCTTCTTCGACAACGACGGCCACCTCAAGATCATCGATCGCGCCAAGGACGTCGGCAAGCTGGCCGGCGGCGCCATGTTCGCGCCCAACTACCTTGAGAACAAGCTCAAGTTCTTTCCGCACATCAAGGAGGCCGTCTGCTTCGGCCACGACCGCGACATGGTCTGCGCCTTCATCAATATTGACATCGGCGCCGTGGGCAACTGGGCCGAGCGACGCGGCATCGCGTATGCCGGTTACACGGATCTGACGGCCAAGCCCGAGGTCTACAGTCTGATCCAGGAATGCATCGAACAGGTCAATGCCGATCTGGCTGCCGATGCGATGGTCGCCGATACCCAGGTGCATCGCTTCCTGATCCTGCACAAGGAACTCGACCCGGACGACGACGAACTCACGCGTACGCGCAAGGTCAGGCGCGGCTTCGTCGCCGAGAAATACGCCGTGCTGGTCGAAGCGCTCTACACCGGCAAGACGTCGCAGTTCATCGAAACGCTGGTGCGCTTCGAGGACGGCCGCACCGGCAACGTCTCGGCCGACTTGCAGATCCGCGAGCTCAAGACCTTCGCCAAGGGAGCCGCATGATGGCCCGGCAGATCGGCGACGTCATCCTCGACCTCAAGAACATTTCGCTGCGCTTCGGCGGCGTCAAGGCACTGACCGACATTTCCTTCGACGTGCGCGAGCACGAAATCCGCGCCATCATCGGCCCCAACGGCGCGGGCAAGAGTTCGATGCTCAATGTCATCAATGGCGTGTACCGGCCGCAGGAAGGCGAGATCATTTTCCGCGGCGAGCATCGCCATGACATGGACACCCACATGGCCGCCGCCGCCGGCATCGCCCGCACCTTCCAGAACATCGCCCTGTTCAAGGGCATGACGGTGATCGACAACCTGATGGCCGGTCGCAACCTGAAGATGAAGTGCAACTTCATCCAGCACGCGCTGTGGTGGGGGCCGGCGAAACGAGAGGAGCTGGCGCATCGCGCCAAGGTCGAGTCGGTGATCGACTTCCTGGAGATCGAACACATCCGCAAGACGCCGGTCGGGCGTCTGCCCTATGGCCTGCAAAAGCGCGTCGAGCTGGCGCGGGCGCTGGCGGCGGAACCGGAGATTTTGTTGCTTGATGAACCGATGGCCGGCATGAACGTCGAAGAGAAGCAGGACATGTGCCGCTTCATCCTCGACGTGAACGACCAGATGGGCACCACCATCGTGCTGATCGAACACGACATGGGCGTCGTGATGGACATCTCGGATCGCGTCGTCGTGCTCGACTACGGCAAGAAGATCGGCGACGGCGTGCCGGACGAAGTGAAGAACAATCCCGACGTGATCACCGCCTACCTGGGCGCCCAGCATTGAAAGCCAGCGTATGAACTTCTTCTTCGAAGTGTTGATCGGCGGCCTCCTCAGCGGAATCATGTATTCCCTCGTCGCGCTCGGCTTCGTGCTCATCTACAAGGCATCGGGCGTGCTCAACTTCGCGCAGGGGGCGATGGTCTTCTTCGCTGCGCTATCGCTGGTCGGCTGCATGGAGAAGGGCGCGCCGCTGTGGCTGGCGTTCATCCTCGCCTTCGCGATCATGACGCTGCTGGGCATTGCCACCGAGAGATTTGTCCTGCGCAAGATGGTGAACCAGACACCGATCTCGCTGTTCATGGCCACCATCGGCCTGTCGTTCTTCATCGAAGGCTTGGCCCCGATGATCTGGGGCAACCAGGTGCGGCCGCTCGACATTGGCCTGGTCGATGAACCAATAGCCTGGATACTGGACAACTACAACATCGTGGTCAGCACCTTCGATCTCGCCGCCGCCGGCATCGCCATGGCGCTGGTGGCCGCGCTGGCGCTGTTCTTCCAATACACGCGGGTCGGCAGGGCGTTGCGCGCGGTGGCCGACGACCATCAAGCGGCGCTCTCCATCGGCATTTCCCTGCAACGGATCTGGGCGCTGGTCTGGGCCGTGGCCGGCTTCGTGGCGCTGGTGGCCGGCATGCTCTGGGGTTCGCGCAACGGCGTGCAGTTCGCGCTGACCTTCACCGCGCTGAAGGCGCTGCCGGTGCTGATCCTCGGCGGCTTTAC
>PMIH01000276.1:1846-3690 GCA_003158255.1 Rhodocyclaceae bacterium | reverse complement strand
ATCACCTGCAACTACGACGGTGCCAACAAGTTCCGCACCGTCATCGAGGACGACGCCTTCATCGGCTCCGATACGCAACTCGTCGCGCCGGTTACCGTCGGCCGCGGCGCCACGTTAGGTGCAGGTACCACGCTGACCCAGAATGCGCCCGCCGGAGAGCTGACGATCTCGCGGGCACGACAGACAACCATTTCCGGCTGGGTACGGCCGGTCAAGGCGCCAAAGAAGTTGTAGCCGGCAGGGCCAGGCGCGGCTCGAACTTTGTGCGTCTCGTCGAGAAGAAGACGCGCAGGTTGCGGACGTTCGCGGCAGCCGTGAACAGGCGATGCACCAACGCGTGATACGCGGCCATGTCGACGACGCGCAGCACCAGCACGAAATCTACGCCCGACGCGACCCGATAGCATTGCTGGACCTCGGGCTCGGCGGCGACGCGCGCTTCGAACTCTGCCAGGTGTTCCGCGCCTTGCTGATCGAGCGTCAGTTCGACGATAGCGGTCAGGCCGGGCAGTCGATCCNNGCCGAAGTTGTTGAAATAAAATTTCACTGGCTATTCATGGTGAAATAATATTCCATTCTTGTCAGAAAAGCGCAAACTCATTTCATGCTTGGGTGCTTAGTATGCTGCCATTCTTCATTCAAGGAGTGTGGCCATGTGCGGCATCGTCGGCGCGGTAGCGCAACGCAACATCATCCCGGTCTTGGTTGAAGGCCTGCGCCGCCTGGAATATCGCGGTTACGATTCCTGCGGCCTGGCCCTGCACGTCGACGGTGACTTGCGCCGCGTGCGCAGCGTTTCCCGGGTGGCCGACCTCGACAGCCAGGCGGCGNNGCCCTGGTGCATAACGGCATCATCGAGAATTACGACACCCTGCGCGAGCAACTCATCGCGCGCGGCTACCGCTTCGAGAGCCAGACCGACACCGAAGTGATCGCCCACCTGATCGACAGCAATTACAACGGCGACCTGCTCGAAGCCGTCCGCAAGGCGATCACCGAGTTGCGTGGCGCCTATGCCATCGCGGTCTTCTGCCGCGACGAGCCGCACCGCATCGTCGGCGCACGGGAAGGTTCGCCGCTTGTGGTTGGCGTCGGCAAGGACGAAAACTTCCTTGCTTCCGACGCGCTGGCTCTGGCCGGCACCACCGACCAGATCGCCTATCTGGAAGATGGCGACATTGCCGATCTGCAAATCGGCAAGGTTTGGATCACCGACCGCGAGGGCCGCCCGGCCGATCGCCCCGTGCGTACCGTGGTCGCCCATTCCAGCGCCGTCGAACTCGGTCCCTACCGGCACTTCATGCAGAAGGAAATCTTCGAGCAGCCACGCGCCATCGCCGACACCCTTGAAGCCGTGGAGAACTTCGACGCCAAGCTGTTCGGTGAAGGCGCAGCGGCAACGCTGGCGGAGATCGATAGCGTCCTGATCTTGGCTTGCGGCACCAGCTACTACGCCGGCGTCACCGCCAAGTACTGGCTGGAATCCATCGCCGGCATCCCGACTTCGGTCGAAATCGCCAGCGAATACCGTTATCGCCAGTCGGTGCCCAATCCGCGTGCCCTCGTCGTGGTGGTATCGCAATCGGGCGAGACCGCCGACACCCTGGCCGCGCTCAAGCACGCCAAGTCATTGGGCCACAAGCACACCCTCGCCGTCGTCAACGTCTCGACCAGCGCCATGGTGCGCGAGACCGCGCTGCAATTCTTCACCCGCGCCGGCGTCGAAATCGGCGTCGCCTCGACCAAGGCTTTCACCACCCAACTGGTGGCGCTCTATCTGCTTGCCAATGTCATCGCCAAGTCGCGCGGTCGCCTCGACCCCGCCGCCGAAGCGGCCGCGCTGG
>PMIH01000276.1:0-1786 GCA_003158255.1 Rhodocyclaceae bacterium | reverse complement strand
GTCGTCACCGTGGCGCCCAACGACGCATTGCTTGAAAAGTTGAAGAGCAACATGATGGAAGTCCGCGCCCGCGGCGGCGAACTCTACGTCCTCGCCGACGCCGGTGGCCACATCGAATCAAGCCCCGGCATCCATGTCATCCGCATGCCTGAGCACTACGGTCCGCTGTCGCCGATCCTCCACGTCGTGCCACTGCAACTGCTCGCGTATCACACGGCCACCGCGCGGGGAACGGATGTCGACAAGCCGCGCAATTTGGCGAAGAGCGTTACCGTCGAGTGATGTTGACGGCTGCTCTGTTAGCAGGAATTAAGTCCGTCGGATCCGAAAGAAGTCCGTCGGGAATTTTGGACGTGTAACGTCCGTCGAAACGATAGTGTCGGCACCTCCGGCACTATTGTCAGCACGCCACCTCTCATATTTATTTAGTGCAGCTTCAATTTTAAAAAAATCTACGACACCATCAAGCCCACCGACTTGAACCGGCATTAAAACTCGCAATTGTTCAGAATTTTTCTGCAAGCATTCTCAAAGAGTCATGGAAGTTTCTTGAGCAACTCACGTTTGATACGAAGCTCGCCTTCCGGGCTGTAATCCGGTAGTTCTTCGGCCTCTGTTTTGGAGATTTCACTTTCGCGATCAAGATAGTCCACCTTGCGGCAAGATCCGGCCGCAGCACCATAGGTGAATAGCACATTCTCCATGCCTGATGGCGCGAAGTCCTCTTGGTGCGCAACAATGCGCCAATCACCGTGCAAGGTGCTGTAGCTATCCCACTTAACAGGCAACACAAAGATACTTAGGACGATTTGAGGGATGGTGGACGCAAATCGTCGCCAAAAATGTACGATTTCGTGTCGTTCCAATCCACTCCACTATCGAAGTAGCGAATCAACCGTGTAGCAAGTTGCTCAGGGGAACCCCACATCCCCGCCAGTTCATACCGCTGGAGATCGGCAGAATCGGTTGAGGGTACAAGGTTCGACTTGAGTAACTTGGCATTTAGGATTTGGTAGCTGTCATCCAATTCGACCAGGTTCACTGTGGATTTGTACTTGGAATCAACGAGAGGACGTGAGCTCAACATGCGCCTTGGTATTGCCCGCAGATTTGGTTTGACCAGCGATTCCTTTACGACCGCGTCAAGGATGGGTTTCATCCGGGCCTCTGCGACGTAAATGCAAAACAACGGCTCAACGGCGCTTAGGTCAAGGTCATGCCACTGACCATCACTGCTTCGGATGTCAAAGAACTGCATCAACGAGTTCTCGCGCATTTGCGCCAGTGTGTATAAGTTGTCACGCAACTTGACGCTAAGTACCCCATCCAATTTCCAGGTAACTCGCTTTAACATCCACTCTTTCCTTTCGAGGATTTTCCGGCTAGGTGTTTGTCTGCGGCTTTAAGGTATTGTCCCCGCCTGCCATTGCCTTTACCGACTGGATTTTGTTTGTTGGCCGTCTTTGCGTTTTCCCGGGTCCAAGTTGATCCATGAGCTCGCTTGCCATTCTTGCCAATGCCTTCGTATTCCTCGAACGTACGCTGTTCCAAGCCGCGTGCCGTATCTCATCCCAGCCCGTCCCTCACCGCGGTAAATTGGTTCGGGGGGCTCACTGAAGTGGTCCGTGTTTGGATAACGATATTTCAACACGTCTTCCGCCGAATGCCCTAGCCCCGGCTTACTGGCATACCCGACATATGGTTTGCCGTTCTTTTGGCCAACGTATGTGATGTGGGTGGCGTTGGCTGGGTTGCCCGCCCACCCCCACGGATCAATCCACGAGAC